>CAZYSW010000148.1:0-11631 GCA_964650105.1 uncultured Nannocystaceae bacterium | reverse complement strand
CGCCAGGTAGGCTCCGTTCGCCGCCAGGTAGCGGGGTACGAGGGGGATGGCTTCGGACGCCCGAGCGAAGAAGTCCAAACCACGAGGCACCCGCTTCGGATCGGTGTTCGCCTCGAGCTCGACGTCGCGGGCCAAGAGCAACAGCGCCTCGGCGGGGTACGGTTCGCGATCGATGGCGTGCTCGAGCGCCGCCTTCGTTTCCGCGTCGAGCTCGGCCTTCGGATCGACGGCGATCCGGGCTTCTGCGACGCCGGTCCACACGCGCGGCCAGTACGGGTGCGCCGCCGCCAACGTCGTCAGTCGCTCCAGTGCAGCATTCGGATCGCCCGTGGCCGCCTCGATGCGCGCCGAAGCGACCTCCAGCTCCAGACGATGATGGAGCTTCTTGCGCGCGTACTCGGCCCACGTCTTGGCCTCGTCCCAACGCCGTGGTTCGACGAGGGCCAGCGTCTGCAGCAGGGCGACGTCGTCTCGGTCCTGCGGCAGTCCAGCCAGCGCCTCCAAGGCTGCCGGCGCGTCACCTCGCGCCAGGTGGAGCCACGCCCCATAGGCAGCCCGTCGCTCAGGGCTCACGTCGAGGTGTTCGAGCCAGCGCTCGACGTGCGTGACCGCTCCGGCGCCGAGGGCCGCCTCGACCACCAGGATGCGCGTCTGGAGGTCCCAAGGCGCCGAGCCGTGCCAGCCCTCGTCGAGCAGCGCCTGGGCGGTTTCGTGCTCTGCCTCGTGCAAGGCGACGAGCGCCTGAGCCACCCGGACCCGGGCACGCTCGGCCGCGGGCAAGTGGTCCTGCTCGATCAGGCTCGCCGCCACCGCCTTCACACCGTCGAGCTCTCGATACGACAGCGCGTGGTGGAGGGCTTCGTCGACCGACAACGAAAGATCGTCGGGCGCGGCGGCGCGACCGGCCTCGATCGCGGCCAAAGCCCCGTCGACGTTCCCGTCGCGGCTCCGCAGATCGGCCGCGATCGCACAGACGGTCGGCCACGCCGTCCCGGCGTCGCACAACGCCTCGGCCTCCTGGCGTGCCGCCTTCACCAGCGCGGTGTCTTCGGGGAGACGACGGCTGAGCAGACCGAGCAGCCAGGCGCGCGCGTTGGCCCCGAGCTCGTCGTCGAGCGCAGGCGCAGTCGTGTGCGCAGCGACGGTGGCGGCCTCGACGTCCCCCTCGACCAGCGCCAGCACGCCCCCGGCGATCACCTGCTCCAAGGAGGGCTCCCCCGTGAGCTTCGGCATGAGCTCCCGAAGCTCCGATGGCGCCGCCGAGCCGGCGACCACTTGTCGCGCCCTGATCAACGCCATCGCCCGCAGCGTGGCCGCGTCCTCGGCCACGATCCGGAGATTGCGGTCGAGCACCGTGAGCGCTTCGTCGAGCGCGCCCGGGGTCCCCGTGGAGATGCGCGTCAGGGCCAACTCGACCCCCGCGTCGACTCGGTGCAGGTCGTACAGGTGCTTGGCACCGCCCCCAGCGCCCACGACCAGCGCCGTCGCGGCGATCCCCCCGAGGACCTGCTTGCGCAGGCGCTTCCAGTGGCGACGCCTGGCCTCGGCCTGTCTCCGCGAGCGTTCGCGCTGGATCTCACCGACGAGATCGGCCGTCCCGCTCGCCCCCGGCCGAAGATCCGATGACTTCCTTCGCGCGCCAGCCATGCATTCGAGTATGCATGGGCTTGCGGTCACCCCAAACCGCCGGTTCAGGTATCGAAGTGCGCGTGTGCTCTGCTACGCACCCGATCCGACGACGCGCGATAGCAGGCCCGGGGCGTGCAGTTCCCGCGACGATCGATACCAGGCTTACTTCGGCGCCTGGCTGTCGCCGAGCTTCGACGACCTCTAGGCCGGTCGAACGCGAGCGATCAGCACGGCCAACACGGCCTGCGCTCCGCCGGCCAGCGCGTACAACCCGGCGAAGCCCACTGCGGACACCAAAGCCGCAGCGACGGGGGGCGCATAGACCCGCGGCAGGTTCAAGAGACTCATGAGCACCGCGAAGTGCGTGGCGCGAATGCGACGGTCGGTGACGTCCATCAGCAGCGCGTGCACACCGACGAAGAGGGTCGCGGTGATCAGGGCCTGCACGACCACGAACGCGAAGAAGAACGTCCGATCGGTCCACCATGGCTCCACTCCCGCGAAGACCATCCAGGCCACCCCGAGCAGCAAGCTCGCCATCGTGGCCGCCCGCCGATGTCCGAACCGGTCCACGACGAACGCGGCGACGACATAGCCGGACAGGTTGGACACCAGCAGCACGGGAGCGAGCGTGGAGGCGATGTCTTCGGGCGTCCACCGAAGGTGCGCGACGAGGAAGTGAGGCGCGACCGCGGACGTCGCGGTGTCCGGAAACAGCACCACGGCCGCGAGCACCGCCGCGAGCAAGGCCGCGCCCGGCCGCACGAGGGCGGGCAACTGACCGGCCAGCGAAAACTCCCGGGGCGCCCGTCCCCCGGGCGCGCGGGGCTGCACGACCGTGACCGGCACGAGCGAGAGGACCAGCACCAGGCCGGCCTGCAGCGCGAGCGCAGGGGCCAGGCCATGCGCGGTCACGAAAGCCCCCAGCGCCAACCCACCGACGCCCTCCATGCCGAGGTGATGGCTCCCGAGCATCACCCCGTTGGCGCGCCCCCGATCGGTCGGTTCCAGGGCATCGAGCGCGAGCGCATCGGTGGCCACGTCCTGCAGGGTCAGCAGCACGTTCACCACCAACCAGGCCAGGGCCAGGTCGGCCGTCTGCGACGTGTCGACGAGCGTGGCCAACCACGCCGAGGCCAGCGCGACGCCGATCGTGGCCCCCGAGACGATCCGACGCAGGTCGAAGCGGCGGAACCGGTCCACGGCCAGCGCCCAGCCCAGCTTGAAGACCCACGGCACCCCAGCGAGCGCCAAGATGCCGGTCTGCGCCGCGAGCGATACACCGCGCGCCGACAGATGTGGCACGAGCACCAACGAGGCGAACCCGAAGACGACGCCCTGGGAGAGGTACATCGCTCCGAGCGTCACCATCAACGGCCCGCGCCGCGAAACGCCCATGCCCCGACTCTACCGCAAGCGTCGACGAGACTTCCGGTCGCGAGCGCGCCGACGCACCGCGGCCGAGATCGAGTCGCGCCCCCGCGACCGCCTTCGCTTTCTTCGCGGGTCCGACCGGACCATCGACGCACGAATCGTGCTCGTCCGCCCCCGCCCGAGCCGGGACATCTCCTGTCCTCGTCCGGCGCCCGGCCGGCTCGTGATCACCGTCGTCGTCCGATCCGCAGAATTCGACTCCACCACCCGGCTGCGGCCGTCCGCAGGTCGTCGAGGTACGTGTAGGTCACGGGCACGACTACGAGGGTGAGCACGGTGGCCGTGCTCATTCCCCCCACGAGGGCCTTGCCGAAGGGACCGTAGGGGATCCCCTCTCCGGTGTGTTCGCTGAACGCCAGGGGGATCATCCCACCGATGGTGGTCAAGGCCGTCATCATGATGGGGCGGAACCGCAGCTTTCCGGCCGCGACGATCGCCTCGTCCCGCGGCATTCCGGCCGCGCGCCCCTGACCGACGAAATCGATCAGCACGATCGCGTTGTTCACCACCACGCCCAACAGCAACACGATGCCGATGCCGGCCAGCGCGTCGATGTTCTCCCCAGTGAGATAGAGGAACCACCAGACACCGACGAACGAAAGCGGGATCGACGGCAGGACCGACAGCGGAAGCACGAAGGACTCGAACAAGAAGCCCATCAACAGGAAGATGAAGATGGTACCCAGCGCGAGAGCGCCCGCCAGATCGCGTTGCATGTCGTCGATCTCTCGCCGCTCGGTGTCCGCGTCGAAGCTCAGGCCCTCGGGCAGGCGGTACGACTTCACGAAATCCACCACGCGCTTGGCCGCCTCCATGCGGTGTTTGGGCTCGAGCTCGAGCTGAATGAGCCCCGCCACGCGCTTGTTGGTCCGGGTGAGCTGCGCCTCGCCCTGCGCGATGGTCTTCTGCGCCAGAACCTCGATCGACACCGTGTCTCCTCGATCGGTGGGCACGCGATAACCCATGAGCTGGTCGACGTCCTCGCGGTCCTTCTCCTGGTACCGGATGCGAACGTCCACCTCCCGGGCGTCGGTGTGGTACCGCGGCAACGGGGTGCCCCGAATGGCGTAGGCGACGGTGTTCGCGACCACGCTGGCCGGGACGCCGTACCGCTGCGACATCGTCCGCTCGATGGACAGCACCAGCTCGTCGCGCCGCCGCCCGTCTTCGGAACGCCCCGCCACCCCCAGCACGCCTTCGATCTCCAGAAGGCGCTTCTCCAGCCGCTCCTTCTCGTCCTGCACCTGCTCGTGGTCGTCGCCGTAGATCACCACCACGAAACTGTCGTCGCGGGCTCCGTCGCTGTCGCCGAGCTGCGAGGTCTTCTTCCACCCGGGCGGATCGGGCATGCGCCGCACGACCTCCTTCACCTTGTCCTCGAAGGGGGGTTCGTCGGGCGTGGGCGGCTCGAAGAAGATCTGCACGGTCCCGAAGTTGGCGTCAAACCCCACGTACGCGCCCTCGATCCGGAACTCGTCGGCCATCGACTCGACCAGCCCTTCCACCTCCTTGAAGAAGGCATCCGCCTCTTCCAGGCTGGTGTCCGACGGCATCGAGTAGCTCACACGAATGTTCCGCGTGCCGAAGTTCTGTCCCGCCTGACACTGGACGTTCATCGCCGGGACGGTCATCGAGGCCATCGCGAAGATGCCCACCATCACCACGTCGAACCTTCGTCTCAACGAAGCCCGTAGCAGGCGAACATAGGCTCGCCCCACCCGCCCCATCGTGGCCTCGTAGATCCGCCCGACGATGCGCTTCCACGCTTCGTTGGCCCGGAAAAGCGTCGCTTTCCAGGTCCGCGCCCCCGGCGGAGGACCGGGGCGCTCGTCGAGGAGCCTGACGCTCGCCAGCGGGACCAGCACCAGGGCGACGAACAGGCTGGCCGCCAGCGACACGCATACGGGCGTGACCATGCGGACCATGAAGAACTGGGTCACCCCTTCGGAGAGCAGCGCCGCCGGGAGGAACACGACGATCGTCGTGGCGGTCGCCAGGGTGATCGCCAGCCCCACCTCCCCGGCACCCTGCAGCGCCGCGGCGTGGGGGCCGAGCCCCCTTCGCCGGTAGCGCATGATGTTCTCCGCGACCACCACGGAGTTGTCCACCACCAGGCCGATGCAGATCATCAGCCCCACCAGCGAGACGATGTTGATCGTCTGCCCGGTGAAGTACATGAACGGGAGCGACAGAAACAGCGACAGCGGGATCGACAGCGCGATGATGATCGTCAGCCGCAACCGCCGCAGGAAGAACGCCAGGACGACGAGCGCGAGGATCGCCCCTTGCCGCCCCGATTCCATCACCTGTTGGAGGCTGAACCGGATCGTGTCCCCCTGTACGAACACGGCATCGATGTCGAACCCCTGCATCTCGGGAAGCGATGCGGCCCCGCTCATGGCCTCCTTGACCGCGTCGCAGACGTCCACCGTGTTCGCAGTGGACTCCTTCATGACGGACATCACCGCGGACGGGCGACCTCTGTAGCGATCGTGTCGCGTAATCTCCGGGCGTCCGTAGGTGACCTTCGCGATGTCCCGCAGCCGGAGGCCCTCGGGGCCGATCACCAGCGACTCGATGTCGTCGACGGTCTTCCAGCTCGCCACCGATCTGAGCAGGTACCGCCCGTCCTGCTCGGTGATCTCGCCGCTGGCCATGGTGAAGTTCGAGCTGGCGAGCTTCTGCACGAGCTGCACCATGTCGATGTTCGCCGCGTCGGCCAGCGCCCGATCGACCTCGATGACGACCTCGGGATCCTGCCG
This sequence comes from uncultured Nannocystaceae bacterium, assembly GCA_964650105.1. Taxonomy (GTDB): domain Bacteria; phylum Myxococcota_A; class Polyangia; order Nannocystales; family Nannocystaceae; genus CAZYSW01. The sequence continues at coordinate 5,806 of CAZYSW010000148.1, read as the reverse complement.
TCCCCACAGGTTCACCAGCCCCACGCCGTCGATGCGCTCCAGCGGGCGCACGAGGTGGCGATCGATGAGCCCCTGGGGATCGGGGAGGTCGGCGTCCCAGACGATGGCATAGAAGGCAACCGGGAAACTTTCCCCCGATTCCTTGCGAATCTCGACCTGGTCGACCTCCTCGGGGAGCTCGGGCCGCACCCGGTCCACGCGGTTGCGGACCTCGCGATAGGCGATGTCCATGTCGACGTCGCTCTCGAAGAGCATGACCACCGACGCCGACCCCGACGTGGACGTCGAACTCAACCGCTCGATCCCCGGGGTGGTGGCAAGCGCCTGCTCCAGCGGACGAGTGATGCGTTCCTCGACGTCCTTGGCGGTCGCATCGGGATAGGTCACCGAAACGCGCAAGAACGGCGGTGAAAACCCCGACGGCACCAGCTCCAGGGGGATGCGCACCAGGGCGATCGCGCCCAGCACGAGCATGCTGAGCAGGATCATCATCATCATGACGGGACGGCGCAGCGACGCGCGCACGAGCTCGTTGTCGGCCAGGCGCGACCTCACCCCCTCGGCGAGCTCAGACGGGTGCCTCATCCTCGTCGTCCATCTCCGGAACGAGCTGTTCGGGCCGCACCGCCGACAGCTCCTGGGCCAACGTCGCCGCCGGGGTCCGGTGTGGTCCACCGCGGAGCCGGTCCACGCCCGCGTACAAGGTGGGGATGACGATCAGCGTCAGCAGCGTGGAGAACGACAACCCGGCGATCACCGTGATCGCCATCGGGGCGCGGATTTCCGCGCCGTCGCCGAGCCCCAGTGCCATCGGCAGCAAGCCCAGCACGGTGGTCGAGGTGGTCATCAGGATCGGGCGCAGACGAACTTTTCCGGCGATCTGCAGCGCCTCGTCGGTCGGGTACCCACGCGACTTGAGCGTGCCGACGTAGTCCACCAGGACGATGGCGTTATTGACCACGATCCCCGCCAGCATGATCGCCCCCAGGAACACCACCACGCTGGCCGGCCTGTCCAGGATCAGCAACGCCGCCACCACGCCCACGAACGCCAGCGGGATCGTGAAGAGGATCAGAAACGGATAGACCAGGTTCTCGAACTGAGACGCCATGATCACGTAGACCAGGAAGATCGACAGACCCAGCGCCAGGTACAGCGAGCGCGAGGACGTCTCCCATTCCTCGCTCTGGCCGGTGATCGCCGTGGATACCCCGTCGGGGAGCTCGGTGTCGGCCAGCGCGGCATCGATGGCCTCCACCGCGGCACTGAGCCCGACGCCCTCCACATTCGCCGTGACCAGCCCGACGCGCTGCTGTCCGATCCGTCGGATCTCGTTGGGGCCACGTCCCACTTCGAGGGACGCGACGGCGTCCAGCGGCACCGGCCGCGGAGCCCCCGGGTTCACGACCAGCTCGCGAAGCTCGCGAAGCGACGAGTCCTCGAGGCCCTCCACCTTCACCCGCACGGGGATCTTGCGATCGCCGCGATTGAAGCGCGTGGCCTCCGTGCCCTGCACCTTGTCTCGCACGAGCTCCGCGACCCTCCGAATGTCGAGGTTCTGCCGGGCCAGGGCGTCTCGGTCGTATACGATGTGGATCTCCGGGCTTCCCGGCTGAATCGAGGACTTGACGTCCCGAAGCATCGGGATCGACCGCAGCGCGTCGGCCACCCGGGTGGTCCCCTCCGCCAGTTCCTCGAGGTCCGTGCCGCGTACCTCGATCTCGATGGGCGTCTTGAAGCTGAACAGCACCGGACGGGTGACGTTGACCGCGAGATCCGGAACGTCCCGAACGATCCGTCGGACGACGTCCAGCGCCTCCTTCTCGATTTGCTCCGCTCGCCCCGACCCGGCCCTCGACAGGCCGAGGCGCTCGATCCACTCACGATCGGCATCGGCGTCGCGCAGGGTCACGCGAATACGCGCGGTGTGCTCACCTCGCTCCCCCGCGTCGGCCTCTTCGCGCTCCGAGCCGATGGTGGCCGTGACGGTCCCGCGATGCGGCACTTCCTCCAGGATCCTCTGCTCGATCGGCCGCAAGGTGGCATCCGTGTCCTCCAGGGGTGTCCCGACCGGGAGCGTGCTCTCGAGGGTGAACTCGTTTTGGTGCAGCTCGGGGATCAGCTCGGTGTGCAGGCGCGTGGCGCCCCAGCCGACGAAGACGAACGAGACCACCACGAGCAGATAGACCAGAGGCCGGTTGTGCAGGCACCAGCGGATGGCCGGGGGATACGCGTTCTCGATCGCCGCGACGATGGCTCCGAACGCGAACACCAGGGGGCGCATCACCATCCCCACGGCGCGCCCCACCAGCCACACCGAGCCGACGACGAGCGTCACGACCACGACGGAGAAGGTCAGGGCGATCTTTCCGAGGAGCTCGAACCAAAGGTGCAGAATCAGCCGCAGCAGTACGTACGGCAGCAAGACGACGCGCCACAGCCGATGCCGCATGGCGCGAAACGCCTGGGCCACCTCGCTCGCGGCGTTCCAGCGGGTCCAGGTCTCCCACAGCCCACCGGCGATTCCCCCCTCCGTGCGGCTCGCGATCGTGGTGATGCCCTGCCGGGAGGCGAGCATCGGGATCAGAAACAGCGCGACGGCCAGCGAGGCGAGCAGGCTGAAGACCACCGCCAGGCCCAAATCGCCGAACATCTGGCCCGCGACGCCCTCCACGAACACCATGGGGAAGAACACGGCCACGGTGGTCAACGTCGACGCGAACACCGCTCCGCCCACCTCGGCGGTCCCCCGCACCGTCGCACGCACCAGATCGTCGCCCTCCTCGCGGCACCGGTGGATGGACTCCAGCACCACGATGGAGTTGTCCACCAACATCCCGACCCCCAGCGCCAGCCCGCCCAGGGACATGATGTTGAGCGAGACGCCGGCGAGCTTGAGGGGCGCGAAGGTGACGAGGATGGAGACGGGGATCGAGACCGCAACGATGACCGTGCTGCGGACGTCCCTGAGGAAGAAGAACAGCACGGCCACCGCCAACAGCCCGCCGACCATCGCGGTGTTGCGCACCTCCTCGATGCTCGACTCGATGAAGCGCGAGCGGTCCGAGGCGACCGTGATCTCGGCGCCGTACTGCTGCGCGAGTCGTGGCGCGACCTTTTCGTCGAGCGTGGCCCTCACCCGGGCGGCCATCTCCACGATGTTGGCGTCCGCCTCCTTGTACACCTCGATCTCGACCGCTTCTCGTCCGTCGACGCGGGTGATGACGTCTCGGTCCTTGTATCCGGAGGTCACCCGGCCCACATCACGCAGACGGACGTCACGCCCATCCCGGTGGACCACGACGATGTTCCTGATCTCCTCGAGATCCTGGAACTCGTTGACCGTGCGTACGAGGTATCGGGTCTTTCCGTCCTCGAGCGTCCCTCCGGCCAGGTTGATGTTCTCGGCGTCGAGGCGAGCGATCACGGTGTCGATGCCGATGCCCGTGCGTCGGAGCTGCCCCTCGTCGAGATCGATCCGAATCTCTTCTTCCAGGCCGCCCTTGACCTTCACGGCGGCCACGCCCTCGACGGGCTCCAGCAGCCGGCGGACGTCCCGATCCCCCAGGCGTCGCAGCAGTTTGAGGCCCGCGATCCCTTCGAAGCGCTCCCCCTGCCCACCCAAACTCAGGGTGAGGACCGGGTCCAGCGAGGGGTCGTAGCGCAAGATGAGCGGCTGTTCGATGCCGTCGGGGAGGCTCGACTCGATGGCGTCGAGCTTCTCGAGCACGTCCTGGTTCGCCTCGTCCATGTCGGTGTTCCAGGCGAACTCCAGCACGACGTCGCTGTAACCGGCCCGCGAGATGCTCTCGATCCGCGTCAAGCCCGTGACCACCCCCAAGAACTCCTCCAGGGGACGAGACACGTTGTTCTCGACCTCCGCCGGTGCAGCGCCGGGATACTCGGTCCGCACCGTCAGCTTGGGGTACGAGATGTCGGGCATCAGGTTCAGCGGCAGCAGCCGAATGCTGAAGCCGCCGAAGACCATCACCGCGAGGAAGACCATCAGCACCGCGACGGGGCGGCGGGTGGTCACGCTGAATCGCTCCATCGACCGCACCGCGTCGACCAGGCGCGTGTCGGGCTGGTACACCCCGCCCGCCTCACGAGGCGGGGACCCTCCGTCGGCGGACGTCATGCGCCCTCGCGCTGCGCGTCGGACCTCCCGGCGATGCCCTCGCCGTCGGCCTGTGCGGTCTCGATCGGGGCTCCCGACGGATCGACGCGGCGGATGAGGCCGCCGTCCTTGAGCCCTCCGTGTCCGGCGATCACGATTTCGGCGCCGACCGAGACCCCCGACAGGACCTCGGCGTGGCGATCGTCCTCCAGCCCCAGCTCGACCGGCGTTCGCCTGACGCGATCGCCCTCGACGAGAAACACGTACGGCTGGTCCTCGTCGCGCACGATCGCCTCCTTGACCAAGAGCGTGGCGCGCTCGCGGTTCTCGGTCGTCAGCGTCACCTCGGCGTACATCCCGGGCAAGAACCCCTTGTCGCCCCCGACGAGGTCCTCGGGGAGGCCGATGGTGAGCTTGACCGTTCCGGTCGTGGCATCGACCACCGGCGCCACGCGCTTGACCACGCCGACCCCCTTGCGACCTCGCGCTGCCTTGCCCACCACCTCGGCCGGTTGCCCCTCGGCGATCCGGTCGAGCTGCTTCTCGGGCACGTAGACCCTCGCCACCAGCGTCGAGAAATCGGTGATGGTCAAAAGCTGCGTCCCGCTGGTCACGAACGCCCCGGTCGAGACGAAGCGCTCCGTCACGATCCCGGAGAACGGCGCCACGACCTTGGTGTTGCGGACGTCACGACGGCTGTCCTGCACGTCGAGGAGCGCTTGCTTGTACGCCAACCTGGCCGCGTCCAGCTCTTCTTTGGAGGCCACCTTCTTGGCGAACAGCGACTCGACCGTCTCGAGATCGGCCTTCGCCTTCTCGAGCGACGTGGCGGCACGATCGAGCATCGCCGCCTGCGCGTCGTACTTGATCCGCGCCAGAAGCTGCCCCGCCTCCACGCGATCGCCCTCCTCGACCTCCAGCCGAACGATCCGCCCCGTCGACTCGGCGTGCACCGTCACTTGGGTCTCGGCCTCGATGGTGCTCGCTGCCGACAGCGATGCCGAAATCGGACCGGCGTGCACGGTCCCCACCACGACCGGTGTCGCCTGCTCCTCCTCACCGTCGCTGTCCCCCTCCCGGGCGTGCGCAGGACCCGGCCTCGAGCAGCCCGAAGGCGCGCCGGCGAGGGTGAGCAGCGCGAGGGTGCCCAACGCGCGGAGAACCCGCGCCGCGGCCCCTCGAGGTGAGGACTGGGTCATCTGGTGGTCGCGGGACATGCCGGGTGGGGGGGCAGCCGGATTCTCCCATAGCACGTGGATGCGCAACCGGTCGTCGCCTGCGCCCTCCGGCTCCGCCTGGCATGCCCTCGCGCCTTGGACACCGGACCTCGAGGGCTGGTTCCGCCGCGCGATGAATCTCACCAGCGCGACGCGCGAACGCGCGGCCCGGCACGGGTCGATTCGCCGGCACGCGCCCAGGTGTTCAGGTCGGGGGTGCCTGCCGTCGGACGCACGTCGGCCGCGAGCCGCCGACGCCGGGCTCGAGCCTTCGCGGCCTCAGAGCACTTCCCGCAAGGGCGTGTACGGCAATCGGTGCGCCTCGGCGACCGGCTGACAGACACACGCGCCTCCGAAGGTGTTGATCCCCGCGGCGAGGTGCTTCGATTCGGACGCCGCGACCACCAGCCCCTTGTCGGCAATGGCCAGCGCATACGGGAGCGTGGCGTTGGTGAGCGCAGTGGTCGAGGTG
>CAZYSW010000147.1:0-11668 GCA_964650105.1 uncultured Nannocystaceae bacterium | reverse complement strand
CGGCGCGCTGGGCGAGTACAACGGCAAGTTCATGTGCAGCCAGCTCGTCCTTCGCGGTGGCTCGTGCGTGAGCCCGGCATCGCACCTGCGCAGCACCTACCGCAACTTCTTCTACCCGGACGCGCGCTGGCAGTTTTCCGGCATCCGTCTGGCCCGCGACACATGACACGTACCCGAGCCCGGCCCGCCCGAGACGACGCTCCGCTCGACCTGGTCGACCTCGGCCCCGAGCGCAGCGAGTTCATGGCGGAGGTCCTCGCCGGGCTGTCCCGCCCTCGAAAGACGCTCCCCACCCGCTTTTTGTACGACGAACGCGGCTCTCGTCTGTTCGACCAGATCTGCGAGCTCGAAGAGTACTATCCCACCCGCACCGAGATCGGGATCATGCAATCGCGTGGCAAGGAGATGGCCGCGCACCTCGGTCCCGACCTCATGCTCATCGAGCTCGGCAGCGGCAGCTCGATCAAGACGCGGCTGCTCCTCTCCGCCCTCGAACGCCCGGCCGCCTACGTCCCCGTGGACATCTCGCGCGACCACCTGGTCCGCACCGCCGAAGCCCTCGACCAGGAGTTCCCCAACCTCGAGGTGCTCCCGGTCTGCGCCGACTTCACCAACCCCTTCGAGATCCCCGAGCCCAACAGGCCCGCTCGCCGCCGCTGCGTGTACTTCCCGGGCTCGACGATCGGCAACCTCGTCGATCGCTCCGCCGTGCGGCTTTTGAGCCGCATGCGCGAGGTGACCGGCGACGATGGCCACGTCCTCATCGGCGTCGATCTCGACAAGGATCCCGCCATCCTCGAGCGCGCCTACGACGACGCCCGCGGTGTCACGGCAGCCTTCAACCTCAACCTTCTACGCCGGATCAACCGCGAGCTCGGGGCCGACTTCGATCTCGAAGCCTTCCGCCACCGGGCCGTCTACGCCCGGGCCGAGCAACGCATCGAAATGTACCTCGTCAGCACGCGCCCCCAGGTCGTCACACTCGCCGGCCGCCTGTTTCCCTTCGACGCCGACGAACCGATCCTCACCGAGTACTCCCACAAGTACACCCTCCCCCGCTTCGCCACCCTCGCCGCCGAAGCCGGCCTCCACGTCCACCAAGTCTGGACCGACCCCACCCCCCTCTTCAGCATCCAACTCCTCCACCCCACACGATAACTGCCAATTCCCGGGTTGCTTCACGCACGTGGATTCCGACCTCCTGTACCGGTGCCAGCCTCGGTGCAGGAGGCTGGGCGTCGAGGCGACCGCGTACGTACCCGGTGCTTCCGGCCTCTCCCGCAGAACAAGTCGATACCGCTGCCCCACCTTCAGTGCGGGCCCGATGGACGTCGTACCCACGTCACGGAAGAACCCGCCCTCCTGAGAGATCACAAGAAATCTCGGACCCGCTTCATCGTTGGCCGCCTGCGCGAGAAAGTAGTGCAGGGTCCAGGGCATGCTCCAAGCGAACGACAGCACCTGCGTCGCGTCCGGACCGATCAACCACACTCGGTTCTGCTGCGTGTTCGCAGCGATCGCCTCCAACGAGACATCGACATCCACCACGGGCCCCGGCGCGTTCGCGACCTGCACCACGAAGTCGGTCTGCGGACAGTTCTGATGGGCCGAGCATCCACCGGCCATCCCGGGCAACGCCATGTCCCCGCCCCCGCCACAAGCCGGCCCCGGATCCCCATCATCTCCGCCGGCCGGCTCAGTGGTCGACCCGTCCGATTCCTCCCCACCGTCCGACGTGACCTCGCCATCTTCCTCGCCGGCACCCGACGTAGGCGTCGACCCGTCCATCTCCCCCGCTTGTCGCCTCGGCCGGGCCCGAGGTCGCCCCCTCGTCGTCGGACTCATCCCCCTCGCCTTCGCCCTCTGCCCCGGTCTCCCCCGACAGCCCGGTGACCGCCGACGACGCCGTCCCGAAGATCCCACCGTCTCCGGTCCCGCCCTGCACGCACCCCATCAGCGTCACGCCCACGGCCACCCATCGATCCCTGCTCCTGCTCTCGCGCGCGCCCTCGTGAATTCCGCCCCCCCCGACTTCGGTCCAGCGCCGCTTCGGTTCGCGCATGGCTCCCCGAGCCGCCCGCCACATGGCTGCGCGACGGGCGGGCCATCGGGAGGCGTACGCCGGTGGTCAGGCCCACGCGACCGCGCCATGATGCGCTCGATGCCCGAGCCGCCGACCACGCTGGTGCTCTTCGACAGCGCCATGATCGAGCACGATCCCGGTGCGGGCCATCCCGAGCGCCCCGATCGCCTTCGCGTCCTCGAGGCGGCCCTGGCCAAGGCGCCGCTCCGCAACGTCGTCCTTCGAGCCCCCGGCGAAGTCTCGGACGAGGCGCTCCTTTGCATGCACACCCCCGGCCACGTCGCCCGCCTCGACAAGCTGCGCGACGGTCACCACACGCTCGACCCCGACACCCGCATGTCCCCCGGTAGCCTCCGCGCAGCCCGGCTCGCCGCCGGTGCGGCCATCGACGCCGTCGACGCCGTCTGCACCGGAGCGGCGACCAACGCCTTCGCCCTGGTCCGCCCACCGGGACATCACGCCGAGGCGGGGACCCCCATGGGCTTCTGTCTGTTCAACAACATCGCCGTCGCGGCCGCGCACGCTCGCGCCACGCACGACAAGTCGAGAATCCTGATCCTCGACTGGGACGTCCACCATGGCAACGGCACGCAGGCGATGTTCTACGACGACCCGACCGTGCTCTTCGTCAGCACGCACCAGTATCCGTTCTATCCGGGCACGGGCTCGCTGCGCGAGGTCGGCACGGGCCGGGGCACCGGCTACACGATCAACATCCCGTTCTCCGACGGGGCGACTGACGGCGATTACCGCCTCGCCTTCGAGGAGGTGATTGGTCCGGCCGCCGAACGGTTCCAGCCCGATCTCGTCCTCGTCTCCGCCGGCTTCGACGCCCACGTCCGCGATCCCCTGGGCGGCATGCGCCTCACCGAAGAAGGCTTCGCCGACCTGTGCGAATCGATCCGCTCGATCGCCGAGCGCTACGCCGACGGGCGCCTCGTGCTTCTCCTCGAGGGCGGCTACGACCTCGACGGTCTGCGCGAGAGCGTGCTCGCCTGTCTCGACATCCTCGGTGGCGCCGCGCCTCCGGGAAAACCGATTCACACCTCGCCGCGCGGCGATGCCGACGTCCGCGCCGCCATCTTGGCCCACCACGCCTGGCGCTACGGTTGATCCGGCGCGCCACAACCGAGGAACCGCACCTTCGATGCTTCACCGACGCCGACGACACCTCCGCCTCCACACGCTCACCGCGGCCGCCCTCCTCGTGGTGGCCTCGTGCAAGGCGGCTCCCGACGTCGCCCAGACCACCGCCCCCGCCAGCCCGCAGGAGCAGAGCGTGAACGTATTGCTGCAAGAGTGGACCGGCCCCTATGGCGGCGTTCCGGCCTTCGACAAGATGGACCTGAGCGCCCTCGAGCCCGCGGTGCGCGAAGCCATCGCCCAGCACCTCGCCGAGCTCGACGCCATCGCCGACGACCCCCGGCCTCCGACCTTCGAAAACACCATCGTGCCCATGGAGAAGTCCGGCAAGGCCATCCGCCGGGTCCAGACCTACTACGGGATCTGGAGCAGCAATCTCTCCACGCCCGAGTTTCGCGAGATCGAGCCCAAGATCGAGCTGATGTTCTCGGACTACGAGTCCGCGATCACCCAGAACGAGAAGCTCTTTTCGCGCGTCGCCGCGGTCTACGAGGACGAAAAGCTCGCCTCCCGCAGCCCCGCCGAACGACGACTCGTCAAGCTCATCTACGATCGGTTCGCCCGTCGGGGCGCCACGCTGGAGGGCGAAGCCCGGGAGCGCTACGTGGAGATCGAGCGCCGCCTGGCCGAGCTGTACACCGCCTTCGCCAACAACGTCCTCGCCGACGAGGATAACTACGTCCTGTTCCTTCCCGAGGATCAGCTCGACGGCCTGCCCGAGTCGTTCAAGAAGGCCGCGGCCGCGGCCGCCGAGACCCGCGGCCGTCCGGGGCAGTACGCGATCACCAACACGCGATCCTCGATGGATCCGTTCCTCACTTATTCCACCGACCGCAAGCTTCGCGAGCAGGTCTGGCGCACGTACTACAACCGCGGCGACAACGGCGACGAGCACGACAACAACGCCATCATCGCCGAGATCCTCCAGCTTCGCGACGAGCGCGTCGGTCTGCTCGGCTACGACAACTACGCCCAGTGGCGGCTCGAAGATCGCATGGCCAGGGCCCCCGAGCGCGCCATCGAGCTCATGGAGGCGGTCTGGCCGGCCGCGGTGAAGCGCGCCAAGGAAGAGATCGCCGACATGCAAGCCCTCGCCAAGCGCGAGGGCGCCAAGATCACCATCGAGCCCTGGGATTACCGCTTCTACGCCGACAAGGTGCGCAAGCAGAAGTACGCCCTCGACTCCAACGAGGTGAAGCAGTACCTCCAGCTCGACAAGCTGCGCGATGCCATGTTCATGGTCGCCGGCAAGCTGTTCGGCTTCGCCTTCACGCCGGTCCCCGAAGGCACCGTTCCGGTCTTCCATCCCGACGTGCAGGTCTGGGAGGTCACCAACCTCGACACCGGCGAGCACGTAGGCCTTTGGTACCTCGATCCGTTCGCCCGTCCCGGCAAGCGGTCCGGCGCCTGGGCCTCCAGCTACCGCGGCCACAGCACCATCGACGGCAAGCAGACCGTCCTGGCCTCCAACAACTCCAACTTCATTCCCGGCGCCCCCGGCGAGCCGGTGCTCGTCTCCTGGGACGACGCCGAGACCTTCTTCCACGAGTTCGGCCACGCTCTGCACGCGCTGTCGTCCAACGTGGACTACCCCACCCTCAACGGAGGCGTTCGCGACTACACCGAGTTCCAGTCCCAGCTCCTCGAGCGCTGGCTCCTCACCGACGAGGTCATCAATGGCTTCCTCGTCCACTACCAGACCGGCGAGCCGATCCCGCCCGAGCTCGTCGCCAAGATCAAGAAGGCCGCCACCTTCAACCAGGGCTTTGCGACCACGGAGTATCTGGCCTCGGCGATCGTCGACATGAAGTTCCACACCGTCGACCCCAAAGGCATCGACCCCGACGCCTTCGAACGCGAGACGCTCGAGGCACTCGGCATGCCCAAGCAAATCGTCATGCGCCACCGCTCGCCGCACTTCGGTCACATCTTCTCGGGCGAAGGCTACGCCGCCGGGTACTACGGTTATCTGTGGGCCGACGTGCTCACGGCCGACGCTGCCGAAGCCTTCGCCGAAGCCCCCGGTGGCTTCTACGACGAGGCCCTCGCCGAGAAGCTGGTGACCCACCTCTTCGCCCCGCGCAACTCCGTCGACCCGGCCGAGGCCTACCGAGCCTTCCGGGGCCGCGACGCCACCATCGACGCCCTCATGCGCGACCGCGGCTTCGCCAAACGGTGATCGAGCGGTCGTCTCGCGTCCCCGAGAGCGACGCGTCGATGTGCACCGCAGTGCGTCGAATGCGAGGTCGGCGGCGCCTCGCACGTGGAGCCGTCGCCGGTCGGCGCCGCCTCACCACGAGGAGCTCGCGCCGCCTCCGCCCGACCTGCCTCCGCCGCCGGAATACGAGCTCGACCCGTACGAGCTCGACCCGTACGAGCTCGATCCGTACGAGCTCGATCCGTACGAGCTCGACGAATATCCGGAGCTCGAGTACGAGGTTCCCGAAGACGACGCGCCTCCGCTCGCCGCCCCGACGACCGCAACGACCAGGAGCAAGGCCAAGACCAGGAACAAGCCCAGCAGAGGCCCGACCTCGTCGAACACTGCCGTGCCATCGGCGAGTATCCCCACCGGTCTGGCCTCGGCCAGGGCGACGCCGAGGATCATCGCGATGGCCTGGGAGATCCCGAGCGGGATCGAGACGACCAGCGGGGCCGCGCCGAGGGCCCAGCCGGACGACCAGAACAGCCACAGCACCGCGCTGTAGATCGGCACGAAGCCGCTTCCCTCCCGCAGCACCCAGGCCAAGACGAGCTGCACCAGGAGGTGTATGCCCAGGGCCACCTGGACCCCACGCTGGCGAGCCAACGCCGCGATCGCTTCACGCAGCCGCACCCACCACGCCTCGCGAATGTAGCGGACGCGATCGCTCGCCGTGGCGGCGAGCCCCCGTTCGATCGCCATCCCCCAGCCGACGCCCAGGAAGGTGCCCAGGGTGGCGACGGCCAGCCACAGCCATCGGTACGACCCCAGCAGCCTCTCGACGGACGCCCCGGGCTCGAGGTGTGCGGTGCGCCGACGGAAGTCGCGCACGAGCTGCAAGGTCGCATCGCCGTACGCCTCCGCCTGCAGCGACGGACGCAAACGGTCCAGCATCCCCCTGGCCGTCGCGTCGGAGAGCAGCGGCTCCAGCCCGTACCCCAGGTGCAATCGGCTGCGCCGATCCTCGATCGCCAGCACGAAGAGCGCACCGTCGTTGCGCTCCGCCGATCCGCCTCCCCACGCGGTGAACGTGCTCTGAGCGAAGTCTGCGATGTCGATGCCGGCGGTGGTACGCACCGTCAGCACCGCGAGCTGAACGCCCGTCGCCTCCCGGTGCTCGACGAGCTCCTCGGCGATGGCTTCTTCTTCCGCGGGGCCGAGCACGTCGGCGAGATCGGTCACCGGCGTCGTGATCGTCGGGATCTCCACCGTCAGGCTCGTCTGTGCGGGGAGCCACAGCCCCAGCAACGCAAGCGCCCCTACCACGCCTCACCTCCCGAAGCGCCGACCTCTCGTCGAGGCGACCTCCAGGTCGAGCGCCGAAGGGCGATCTCGTCGCTCGGAAGGCCTCCGATGGACCTGGCGGGTCGGACTCACCGGCGACAGCATATCGGACCAGCGGCGCGCGGTGAGGACCGACGCGCATCGCAGGCACGCGCTTTTCCGGTGCCGTATCCTTCGCGCATGGTCCGAGGCCGAGGTTCTCGCCGCCAATCAGAGCTTCTACGACGCGTTTCGCGCAGCGCGAATCTCCTCGCGATGAGCTCGGTGTGGGCCGAAGGCGTCCCGACCGTGTGCATCCACCCGGGCTGGCGCCCGGTGCGCGGCCGCGAACAGATCCTCGCCAGTTGGAAGGCCATCTTCAGCCACGACGACTCTCCGGCCATCCGATGCGAGGTACCCACCGTCACGCTCCTCGAGAACACGGCCAGCGTCGTGTGCCGCGAGCGGATCGGCAACTCGATCCTCGTCGCCACCAATCTGTTCGCGCGCGAGAACACCCGCTGGGTACTCGTCCATCACCACGCCTCCGGACCCGCCAGGATCCCCGATACGCCGGACCTCGATCCCGAGCTCCTCCCCAACTGACCGAGCCCTCGCAGCCGCCCATGGAGCCGGGCGCGCGATTCGGCCCCGCGCGAAACCACCTCGCCGTACGTTCGGCACCGGCCTTCGCGGAGGGCGCCGTCGTCCGTGGCCCGAACCCGAGTCGCCGCTCGCAGGCCGGCGCCGGAGGACACGAGCCCCGGCCGTGCAGACGGAACGGGCGACGATAGGCTGGAACTGTGCGGCTGCTGAAAAAGCGCCCCAACATCCAGCTCCTGGCGCCGCGGGAGGTCGATGTCGGGCAACCGTTTCAGGTCCGCGCCGTCCTGGACTGTCCTCTGCCGCTGCGCGTGGACCGAATCCTCGTGGAGCTCGTCGGCCTCGAGGTGTGGTTCAGCGAGAGCCAGTATGGGCGCCACCGCAACGAGGCGCCGTTCTGCAAGGCGGTGACCACGACCATCGCCGGTGTCGACCTCGGTCCGGGGCCGCACGCCTACGAAGCCAGCTTCGAGATCCCCGCGCGCTTTCCCGGGAGCTTCTCGGGCGACCGTATGCGCATCGAGTACGTGATCAACGTACAGGTCGACATCCCCTGGTGGCCCGATGCCCGCGCGGCCTTCGTGATCAACGTCCGCGGTCACGACGAGCCGCGTGCAGCCGAGCCCCACACCGTCTACGTGTCGGACGTGGGCGGCCCGCCACCGCGCCGCCCCTACGCCGAGCTCTCGTTGGGGACCACCGACATCGAGCCCGGCGGGCAGCTCCGCGGCGCCATCGCGCTCTCCAACGTCGCGCTCAACGAGTACAAGGGCATCGACTTGAGCCTGGTCGCGGTCGAAGAGGTGCCCGCTCCACTGGGGCAGCTCGTCTTTCACAACAAGGTCGCACGCTGGCACGTCCCCGTCGAGGATCCCCGCGAAGGCCAGCCCATCCAGTTCTGCCTGCGACTCCCCTCGACACCCGTCCCCGGCTTTCAGACCCCCAATCTCGCGCTTCGCTGGTACCTCGTCGCCGAGGTCGACGTCGCCTGGGAATCCAACCCCGAGCTGTGGATCCCCGTGCGCGTCCGGGCCACCTCCGAGGAGCGCGAGGACAAGCTCCAGCCCGCCCCTCCGGCCGTGGGCTCCGAACGGACCGAGCTGGTCTGGCGTGGCGTGGCCAAGCGCACCGGCTTCGAGTACGTCGACGGTGCGCTCACCCGCGGCATCGGTCTTTGCCAGGTCGAGGTCCGCCGCGAGCACCGAGGCATCGACGGCGTCTATCTGGTGGGCGAGATCCGCTACCCCGATCTGGGCATGGATCTCGATCTCGAAAAGCGCGGGGGCAGGATCGTCGTCACCGGCCGCGACCGTCACCAGGCCGAGTTCATGCAAGAGCGCCTCCGCGCTGCGATCGCGGCCTGCCCTCCCCAAAGCGCGGGCGACCGACGCATCGTTTGCGAGCTCGCCGACTCGGGCAGCCGCGCCGCCCCGCTCGAACATTTCGCCCGTCGCCTGTGGGCTCTGGCCGAAGCCATGGAGTCGGCCCGCACCGAGATCCCACCGCCTGCTTCGATGGAGCCTCTCCTGCCCGAGTGGGTGCACGCCGCCCGAGCGATCGGCGGTGATCTCCAACGCTCGTCGATGCGGATCGCCGCCGTCCGCGAGCAGATGCGCGTCGGCCTGTACACCCAATGGAAGGCCACGGGCGAGCCGGAGTATCTCGTCGTCGAGGTCCGCCCCATCGAGCCGCTGGCCTCGCGCCATCACATCCGCTGGCGCGCCAACGGTTCGACCCTCCCGCCGCGCGCCTTCTTGCATCTCGTCCCGCTGTGTCGCGGAAGCGACGGCATGATCATCGATCGCGAACGCCTCCGCCTCTTCTTGCCACCGCCCGCCTACTCCCTCCGCGACGCCCTCGTCCGCCTCGACGGCATGGTCACCCTCGCCAAACGCCTCTCCGGCCGCACCGGCCCCTACCGCTGACGAGCCGACCCCGCGGGCACTTCGACGTCTGCGGGGGCATCTCCGCGAGTCCGCAGCGGCCGGGGGCGGCTCAGCTCACCTCCAGGACCAGGCCTCGCGGGTCGCTCGTGAAGCTGGCCGCGCGCAGCCTCTGGGCGTGCGGCGAGGTGCGGGCCGGGTCGCCGTCGATGGTTTCGATGCGCAACAGCGTCCCGCGACGACGGCGCGCCACCTCGGCGAGGCCACGTGCGGCCAACACGACCGTCTCCGGATCTTCGGCCGCCCGGAAGGTGATCAGCCGCTTTCCACCCTTGTCGAGGTACAGGACCGGCTCCCCACCCACGGTCACCACCGCCGCCCCCGCCACACGCCGTGGTCCCGCGCCCGCATCCACATCCTCGTCCGCACGTACCGGCCACGGCAGCACACCCCCGTAAGGGTTCGCCGGGTCGACCGCCGACAGCACCACCACCTCGCGCTCCGATCCTCCCCGCGCCGATCGCAATCGGTCCACCGCGCCTGCGGTCGCGAACTGGGCCCCCCCGAGTCCCTCCACGAAGTACCCACGCCGGACCTTTCCGGCCTCCTCCATCGCCCGAAGCACCGCGTACAGCGGACCGAATCCACCCGGCAGCGCCTCGATCGACGCCACCTCGCGGCTGACGATCCCGTGCCGATCGAGCAGCATCATCGCCCGGGCGTACGCACGATCGGTGGGGTTGGTGGGATGCGACAACACGTCGACCACTCGCGCCCAACGCCCCCCCAGCGCGGGCGATGCCGCACCGGAGGCTCGTCGCACCCGCCCCCGCCCTTGCGCCCGTGCACGCATCGGCACTCCGTAGCTTCGCAGCGCCGCGAACGTGTCGTTCGTGACCAATCCCCACCACACCAGATCCCACAGCGCCTGCCGGATCTCGTCGCTCGTCCCCAGCCCTTCGGCCGCCGCCTCCAGCTCCACGTAAAAGCAAGCTCCGCGCCTCTCCAGATGCTGCAAGAGCGCCTCGTGCACCGGTCGCATCTCCGCGGGAGGCTCGGGCGGGTCCAGAAGCTGAGCCACCCTCCCGCGTCGGTACAACGTCACGCGTCCGTCGGTCCGGCCCAGCGCACCGTGCCCCACCCAGACCAACCACCCCATCGCGCCCAACTCGTCGAGCACCCGCGGCCGTCCTCGTATGGGAGGGCGTCACGTGCTACCTGACCGAGGCGGCGGTGCGCTCGACACTTCGGCGGATCGCGAGTGGCTGCGATCCCCATACGACGGTCCTGTTCGACACGGTGGGACGGCGGCTGGTTGCAGGTGTGACGCGCAATGAAGACGATCGCGAGACGCTGAGCATGGTCGGGGCACTCGGCGAGCCGATCCGCTGGGGCACTGATGATCCCCTGCCGCTCCTTTACGAGGAGGGCTTTCGGAAAGTCCGCGTGGTCAGCTTCGACGAGGCCACGCTGGACTCGACCGGGACGTACCGTCGCCAGCGGCGCTGGAGATTTCAGTCGCTCGTCGCCGCCCGTGTCGGGGGGCCGCCGTGAGGCGGACGCTGGCGCTGGCTCGCGGTTGCTGCATCCACGGGCAGCTTCTGGGACATCTTGCGTCACGCGCTGGGAAGCGGGTCCTCATCAAGAGGCGGCTGCCGTGGTCGTGACGCTGTATCAAGGCAACGTGGTCGTGATGGATGATGGTGGGGAGGTGATGCTGGACGCGGGCGAGCGTGCGCTCCTGCGCCCGGGGCAGGCCCCGGAGACTGGCGATCGCGAGAGTTTGGTTGTATTGCGGGAGGAGAACGCGGGCGGCGATCTTTTGCTCGTCCGAGCCATGGTGAACGTCTGTGGCGCGAACATGGCCAGCCATTGCCGCCGACCATGCGGCCCGCAGCAACTCTTCTGCCCGGCGCCCTCTGCTGACCCTCCCCGCAGACCGTAGGATCGTGCCGTGTCGCAACCGTTCGAGACGATGCGCGCAATCTGCCCGACCGTGGTCGAGGTGCTCGTCGCCGAGTCGCCGGCGCCCGCGCAAACCGCCGGACCCCGGGCTCCGAGCCGCGAGCCCCAAAGCGGTCTCGCTTCGGCCGCGAGGGGGCAGGGCGCACGGATGGCGGGCACCGGAGCAGGATAGGCCGCCCGCGCCCCGAGGTGCTACGCTGCGACCAGTGGCCGATCCCATCGACCTCACGCTGTCGCGTCTGGACCGCCTCGAGAAATCGTTGGCTGACCTGGACACCAAGATCGACCAGCGCTTCGACGGCGTCGAGTCTGCGCTCGGCAAGATGGTGAACGTCCTCGAGGCGCATGACGTCAGGCTCGAGGAGATCGTCGCCCGGCTCGACCGCCTGATGGACCAGACGATTCGCGCCCGCACCGAGGATGCCGCGCGCCTGGACGAGCTGCAGCGCCGTCTCGCCGCGCTCGAGGGGCGCGACCGGCCGTAGAGGCGCGCCCACGGGCGGTCCCGCGCGGCGAGGCACCGCG
>CAZYSW010000146.1:0-11888 GCA_964650105.1 uncultured Nannocystaceae bacterium | reverse complement strand
CCGGGTCGACGCCCGCGGTGGGCTCGTCCAAGAACAACAGCGGGGGCTCGTGGATCGTCGCGCAGGCCAGCGCGAGCCGCTGCTTCCATCCCCCCGAGAGCGTGCCGGCGAGCTGCTTGCGCCGCTCGAGCAGGCCCGTCTCCCGCAGGACGCTCTCGAGGCGGCCGCGTCGACGCTTGCGTGGCACACCGTACACGGCTGCATAGAACGCGAGGTTCTCCTGTACGGTCAGGTCCGTATACAGGCTGAATGCCTGGGTCATGTAGCCGATGCGAGCCTTGATCTGCTCGCTGTGGGCGCGGACGTCGAAGCCGACCACGTTCGCGCGGCCCGACGTGGGATCGAGCAGGCCGCACAGCATGCGGATCGTCGTCGATTTCCCGGCACCGTTGGGTCCCAGGACCCCGAAGATCTCGCCCTTGCGGACCTCCAGCGAGACGTCCTCGACCGCCACCAGCGAACCGAACGAGCGCGACAGGTGCTCGGCGACGATGATGTGCCCGTCGTGCATCGTGCTCATCCTTGGCTCGCGAAGCGCACGAAAGCTGGGACTCCCGCTCGCAGCCGGTGCTCGGGGTCGTTCACCCGCACCCGCACCCGCAACACCAGGTTCGGCCGCTCGCCTTCGCTGAACAGGAACCTGGGCGTGAACTCGGTCTGCCGCGCGACGTGTTGGACCTCGCCCTCCAGCGCGTCGGGCTGGGCATCGATCCGGACCGACGCCGGCGCACCGACGGCGACCTCGTCGATTCGCGCTTGAGGGACGAACACGTCGACGTACGGTCGCTCCACGTTCGCCATCCGCACCACGGGGGCGCCGGCCACCGCGAGCTCGTCGGGCTCGAACAGCACGTCGAGCACGAGCCCGGCGCTTCCGGCGAGCAGACGATGCCGGGCGATCCGTTCTTCGGCCGTGCGCACCCGTGCCTGCGCGGCCGCCAGTCGTGCCTCCGCGGCGGCGATCTCCTGCTCCCGCGCGCCTCGAGTGAGTCGGGCGAGTCGCTGTCGTCCCTCGAGCTGGCGAGCTTCGGCCTGCTCGAGCTCCGCGCGTGCGGCATCGAGCTCGGCATCGGTTGCGGCGCCTTGCCGGGCGAGCGGTTCGAGTCGAGCGAGCGTGCGCCGGGCCAGCGCCGCGCGCGATCGGGCCGCGCTCAGCTCGGCTCGGGCGGCGCGGATGTCCTCGGGGAGCGCCCCCGCACCGAGCAGATCGAGCTCGGCTCGGGCGACGTCCATCTCGGCCCGTCGGGCGCGGGCTTCGAGCGTGGCGAGGGTCTCGTCGAGCCGGGCCACCACGTCTCCCGACTCGAGGAGATCCCCTTCGTCGACCAGGATCGCCTGCACCCGGCCCCCGATCTCGAACGACAGGTCCGTGGTCTCCAGCTCGACGATGCCCTGGAAAGTGGCGGGATCGGCGGCGGGATCACGGGGTGCGCAACCTGCGAAAGGCAGCCAGAGGGCGATCGCCGCTTTTTTTATCATACGACTGATTATCCTACGACTACGCAGACGCGCAAGGGCGGAGGCGCTGTCTTGTGCCGGCCTCGCCGAACGGCAGACTTCGCCCATCGTGCCCGAGCGCCCCACCCCCGCCCGCGACTACTGCGTCGACGCGCGCCTCGTCGACGGATCTCCGGTTCGCTTGCGTGCCATCCGCCCTTCGGATCGCGAGGGATTGGCGCGCCTGTTCGAGGGGTTGTCGGCACGCTCGGCCTACTTCCGGTTCTTCAGCACCAAGCGCACCCTCAGCGAGGCGGAGCTCGAGGCTTACGCCACCCCGGACTTCGACCGCCACGTGGCGCTGGTGGGGATCTCCACCGAAGGCGGCACGGAGCGACTCGTCGCCTTGGGCCACTACATCCGCAACGAAGAGGCTCCCGAGCGCGCGGAGGTGGCGTTCGCGGTGGCCGACGAGCACCAGGGACGCGGGCTCGGAACGCTCCTGCTCGACCACCTGGCGATCCTGGCCCGCCGAGCCGGGATCCAGACCTTCGAAGGCGACGTGCTCGGTGAGAACAACCGCATGCTGGAGGTGTTCGCGGCCAGCGGCTTCGAAATGGTGCGCTCGTTCGCCGAC
This sequence comes from uncultured Nannocystaceae bacterium, assembly GCA_964650105.1. GTDB lineage: Bacteria > Myxococcota_A > Polyangia > Nannocystales > Nannocystaceae > CAZYSW01. The sequence goes on along the minus strand of CAZYSW010000146.1, from coordinate 9,814 downwards.
GGCATCTTTCAGGTGCGGCTGCCCACCGAGGAGACGCCGAGCCATCGCCGGGCGAGCGCGCGCCGAGAAGCCTTCGCCGACGCGCGGAGCCTCGAGCCCTTGCTGCGCCCCCGATCGGTCGCCCTGGTGGGCGCCTCGCGACGCGCCGGCTCGATCGGTTCGGCGCTGCTCGCCAATCTGGAGCGCGAGCGCTTCAACGGCCCGATCTTCCTGGTCAATCCCAACACCGACCGCCTCGGAGACCGCGAGGTCCATCCGTCGGTGCGTGCGATCGATCGCCCCGTCGATTTCGCGATCATCGCCGTTCCGGCCGCCGCCGTGGAGTCCACCATCGACGACTGCATCGGCGCCGGCGTGCGGGCGGTCGTGGTGATCTCCGCCGGCTTCGCGGAGGTGTCCTCGGAAGGCTCGGTCGTTCAGGAGCGCATTCTGTCCAAGGTCCGCAAGACGGGCATGCGGATGGTCGGTCCCAACTGCATGGGCATCCTGAACACCGAGCCCGACGTCCGCCTGAACGCGACGTTCGCCCCGACCTCTCCCCGACGCGGCAACGTGGCCATGGCGTCGCAAAGCGGCGCGCTGGGGCTGGCGATCCTCGACTTGGCCGAGCACCTCGAGCTCGGCCTGTCCTCGTTCGTGTCGTTGGGCAACCGGGCCGACGTGTCGAACAACGATCTGATCGCCTACTGGGGGAACGATCCGAACACCGAGGTGATCCTGCTCTACCTGGAGAGCGTGGGGAACCCGCGGAAGTTCGCCCGGATCGCTCCGCTGGTGGCGCGCAAGAAGCCCATCGTCGCGGTGAAATCGGGGCGCTCCACCGCAGGGACCCGCGCCGCCTCCAGTCACTCGGCCTCGCTGGCCAATCGGGACGTCGCCGTCGATGCGCTGTTCGAACAAACCGGGGTGATCCGTACCGATACCCTGCAGGATCTGTTCGACGTCGCGATGTTGCTGTCGTCGCAGCCGCTCCCGGCCGGCGATCGGATCGGGATCATCACCAACGCCGGCGGCCCGGCAGTGCTGCTCGCCGACGCCTGCGAGGCCCAGGGTCTGACCGTGCCCGAGCTCCCGGTCGAGGCCCGCGCCCGGCTGGAGAGCTTCCTCCCCAAAGAAGCGGCGACGAGCAACCCCGTGGATCTGATCGCCGCGGCCACCCCGGAGCAGTACGCTCGCGCCATCGAGATCGTGGGCGGCGATCCCCATGTCGACGCGCTCGCCATTCTGCACGTCTCGCCGCTCCCCGGCGGTACGGAGCGGGTGGCCCATGCCATCGCTCGCGCTGCGGGGACGGTGCCCCCCGACAAACCCGTGCTCACGGTGTTTTTGCCCTCGGGGCGTGCTCCGGCCGCGCTGAGCAAGGGGCCGCGTGGGGCATTGCCGTGCTACGCGTTCCCGGAGAACGCCGCTCGAGCCCTGGCGGCGGCGCGTCGACGGGCGCGGTGGCTGGCGCGGCCCGACAGCGACCCGCATCGGATCACACCGTTTTGCCGTGATGCCGTGCGCGCGGTCGTGGATCGCGTCCTGCTCGACGCTTCGGGTCCGGTCTGGCTGGGACCGCGCGACGTGGCCGCCGTGCTCGGTGCGCTGGGGATCGATGTGGTCGTGTCCGAGCTGGTGGATCCGACGGGGGCACCCGACGCGGCCGAGCGTCTGGGTTTCCCTCTGGTCGCCAAGCTCGTCAGCCCCGACGTCCTGCACAAGACCGACGTGGGCGGCGTGATCACGAATCTTCGCAGTCGCGCCGACGTGGAGCGCGCTGCGACGACGCTCGTCGCCCGTGCCGCCGACATCGGCGCGCGTCTGGAGGGGATCCTGCTTCAGCGACAGGTGGATGCCGAGGTCGAGGCGCTGGTCGGGGTGACGGCCGACCCCACCTTCGGACCGGTGGTGGTCTGCGGTCTGGGGGGGACGTTGGTGGAAGTGCTCCAAGACGTCTCGTTCCGCGTCCCGCCGGTCACCCGCTACGACGCCGAAGACATGATCCGTGGCCTGCGGACCAGCGTGCTCCTCGACGGGTTCCGCGGGCGACCGCCTGCGGACAAAGCTGCACTCGTCGACACCGTCATGCGCGTGGCCGCGCTCGCTGACGCGGTACCCGAGGTCCTGGAACTGGAGATCAATCCCTTGATGATCGGGCGGCCAGGCATCGGAGCCACGGCCGTCGACGCCCGGATCCGCGTCGGTCGCTGACCCGCCGAGTGGGCGAGAGCACGCGTCGCGCCGCCGGGCGCAGGCGTGGGATTCTCCTCGAAAGTCGTCGAGATGGACGATGGGGCGAGCGCGCAATCCCCGTCTGATACATTGCCGGCCATGATGCATGGAAGGGCAATCATCGGGCTGGTCTGCGTTGGTTTGGCGGGCTGTGCCGACGACGACGACACGACGAACTCGGGTGACGCGACCGCAACGGTGACCGTGACGGCTACCGAGTCGGGGACCGACACGAGCGACGAGGCGACAGAGACGGCCACGGCGACGCAGGGATCCGCCGAGGGCACCGGTACGGCCGGGGACACGGACTCCGATCCGACGGCGACCACGGGCGACGAAACGTCCACCGGTACGGCGACCGAGTCGGGGACGACGGGCGACACGGGCGGTACCTCGGCCACCGAGGGGACCAGCGACACGACGGGCACCGACACCGGCGACACCGGCGACACCGGCGACACCGACGACACCGACGACACCGACGACACCACGACCGGTGTGGTCCCGAACGATTCCGACGGCGACGGGATCCCCGATGACGACGATCCGTTCCCCGACGACGACACGCTGCCCGGGACGGTGAGCGGAGGCACCGTCTATGCGCACACGCCCAGCCGCCTGTTCACCATGGAGGTGGAGGCGCCCTATACCATCACCGAGGTGGGTCTGTTCTCCTTCCCCAACGGCGGGAGCGGGGAGGTCACCGACCTGGCGATCGATCGCTGGGGTGTTCTGTACGCGATCACCTTCGCTCGCCTGCACGTGTGCAATCCCGCCACGGCCGCCTGCTACATGCTTGCGGAGCTCCCCAGCAGCTTCAACGGGCTGACGTTCATCCCCCCCGGAACGCTCGACCCCAACGACGACTCTCTCGTCGGCGTCGCCAACTCCGGCGAGTGGCGGCACTTGGAGCTGACGGGCAATCAGGTCAACCAGGTGGCCCTGGGCTCCTACGGTGCGCCATACACGTCGGCCGGTGACGCGTTCTCCATCGTGGGCGTCGGCACGTTCGCGTCGGTCAACAAAGCGGGGTCACCCAGCGCCAATGTCATCGTCGAAGTGAATCCGATCGACGGGTCGGTGCTCGGCGAGATCGCCAGCCTCACCGGCTACACGACCGTCTACGGCCTCGCGGGATGGAACGGGGCCATCTTCGCCTTCAACGGCGGCGGCCAGGTCCTCCTGGTCGATCCGGACGACGGGTCCTACGAGGAGCTCTTCGACACCAATCACAGTTGGTGGGGTGCCGCGGTCTCGACCATCGTGCCGCAGTGACCTCGTCGCGTCAGGACTTGCGCCCCACGGCCACCAGGCGCTCCGCACCCGGGCCGTAGGGGCGCCCGTCGAGCCCCCCGTACAGCGAGACGTCGGCCAGACCGGCCCAGTTCATGAGCTCGCGGAGCTCCTGTCCCGAGTAGAGGGTGTGCTCGAAACGGAACCGCTCGGCCTTGCCGTCGCGGATCAAGATCCACTCGCTGCGAGCCCTTCGCCAATCGTCGACGACCTCGACCCTCTGGATGAGGAGCGAGCCGTCCACCTCCTCGGTCGGCTGACGATTGAGCGGGAGGCGCTCGGCCAGCGCTTCCTTGCCGATCACGTCGATGACCACCGCGCCTCCCTCGTCGAGGCTCTCTACCATGTTCTTGAGTGCCTTGACGTCGTCGGCCTGCAGGGCGAAGTACCCGAACGACGTGAACAGGTTGAGGACGAGATCGTAGGCTCGAGGCCGCACGAATCGTCGCATGTCGTCGTTGACCCACTCGACGCTGACCTTCGCCTCATCGGCCGCGCTCTTGGCCTTGTCGAGAAGGAAGGTGCTCAGATCCACCCCGGTGACGTCGAAGCCCCGCTTGGCGAGCGCCACGGCGTGCCGGCCGGCGCCGCAGCACAGATCGAGCGCACGGCCAGAGTGCACTCCGCTCAGCTCCACGAGCTGCGCGACCTCCTCGAACGCTCGTTCGATGCGTGCCGGCGGGAAGAGGACCGGGTAGAGCCGCGCCCAAAAGCTCTCGTCGGTGAACCAGTCGTTCATCGCGACGATGTTGCCACGAGCGGCCCTGCGGACCCAGCCCGCGGGCGCGGCGTCGTTCGGGCGGCGCGAGGTCGAGCTTCCGCTCGCCGGCCGGACGGCGGCCGACGGCCCCGCCGACCCGTTGAAAGGCCGCACCCGCGGCGTAGCTTGCCCCACGTCACCGCACCTCGGCGCGGCGATGGAGGCCCCTTGATGGATCAGTCACCCCGGACCCGGTCATTGTCGCCCGAGGACCAACGTCCTGCGGCGCTCGAGCTGTCAGCCAAGCGCGAGAAGGGCTTCGTCGGTGAAGCGCTGCTGACGGCCACCGGCCTGGCGCTCGCGGGCTACGGGCTGTTGCGTAGGAGCACCCGCGGCACCCTGCTGATGGCGGCCGGCACGCTCATGGGGGCGCTCGGCGCCCGTCGTCTGCGAGGTCGTGCATCCACGCGACCCAGCGGCACGGCCCGTTCGCTGACGGTGTTGGCTTCCCGGCACGAGGTCTATCGGATGTGGCGGGACTTCTCGAGCCTGCCCCGCTTCATGCAGCACATCGAGCGCATCGAGGCGCTGGGCGAGGGTCGCCATCGCTGGCACCTTCGCATCGGCCCCAAGGTTCGGCCCATCGAGTGGGAGACCCGGATCGTCGAGGATCGGGAGGGCGAGCTCATCGCCTGGGAATCGACCGAAGAGAGTCCCATCGAGACGCGAGGCCGCATCGAGCTGCTCGATGCACCGGGAAACCGGGGAACGGAGGTTCACGCCACCATCACCTACCGATTGCGACCCGGCCGCGGGCTCGGCTCGACGGCAGCGCACCTTTTGGAGCCGCTCATCGCCCACGAGGTCAAGGAGGACCTGCGGCGATTCAAGCAGCTCGTCGAGACCGGAATCGTGCCCGGTACCTCCGGCCAGCCGTCGGGGCGAGAGCGCGATGCGTTCGGCCCCGACCAGGCCGAGGTGTCTCGGGAGTCCTCGGCGGAGGTGCGCGCATGAAGATCGTGATCACGGGTGCGACGGGCAACGTGGGAACCAGCCTCGTCGAAGCTCTCGCCGCGCGCGAGCAGGCCACCGAGATCGTCGGGGTTGCACGCCGCATACCCGACCTGAAGGTCGAGCGGACGCGATTCGTCGCGGCGGATGTCTCCAAGGACGATCTCGAGCCGCTGTTCCAAGGCGCCGACGCCGTCGTGCACCTGGCCTGGTTGATCCAGCCCCAGTGGGACAAGGGTCTGCTGCACCAAGTGAACGTGCAGGGGAGTCGCAGGGTGTTCCGAGCGGCCGTCGCCGCGGGTGTGCCGTGCATCGTGCACGCCTCTTCTTTCGGCGCCTACTCGGCCGCACCCGAGGATCGGCGGGTCGACGAGAGCTGGCCTACCCAGGGCATTTCGAGTTCCCTCTACTCGCGGCAGAAGGTCGCCGTGGAACGCCAGCTCGACGACCTCGAGCGCGAGCAGCCGGATACGCGGATCGTTCGCATGCGCCCCGCCACGATCTTCAAACGCGGTGCCGCGTCGGAGCTGCGGCGCTACTTCGTCGGGCGCCTGGTCCCCACGGCGATGTTCCGGAGAAGTCGCATTCCGCTGGTGCCGGACTTCCCCGAGCTCCGATTCCAGGTCGTGCACTCCCTGGACGTCGGTGAGGCGTTCGCTACGGCCGTCCTTTCCGACGTGCGCGGAGCATTCAACTTGGCGGCCGATCCGGTCATCGACGTGGACGTCCTGGCGACCACGTTGCGCGCCCGCAAGGTGCGCATGAAGGCCTCCACGTTGCGTGCGCTGGTCGATGTGACCTATCGCCTGCGGCTGCAGCCGAGCGACGCCGGATTCTTCGACCTCCTGGTGCAGGGCCCTCTCGTCGATGCGAGCCGCGCGAAGCGGGAGCTGCGCTGGACGCCCCGGCGCAGCTCGACCGAGGCGCTCCTGGAGGTGTTCACGTGGATCGCCGAGAGGGCGGGGATGCCCACCGCACCCCTGCAGCCCGCCGGCCAGACCTGATGGCGGCGATCCGCACCGCTCACCGCAGAGGCGGGGGGCTGCTCGCGGCCTCCGGGGTCCGGGCGACGACGTCGAGGACCATCAAGCCCCCCAAGAGCACCACGAACGCCATGCCGACGACGATTACCAGGCGTGCGACGGCAGAGTGTTCGAGCAGGTGCATGAAGAAGAGCGCGAGCACCAGCACGCTCGTGAAGGAGAGCACGACGATCACGGGCATCTTGGCCTGGCCCAGATCCAGAAAGCTCAGGCCGAACTGCACGCTGACGAGGACCAGGAGCACCGCGTAGGCGATGACGTACCTGGTCAGCGATTTCGTTCCCGTCCGTTCCACGATCGTTCACCTCACGAGATAGAAGATCGGCCAGATCACCAGCCACACCACGTCCACGAAGCACCAGTAGATCGTGCCGAGCTCCAGCGGAACGTGGTACTCGGCCGACATCTTGCCTCGTCGTAGCTTCCACCACAGCCAGGCGAGGATCCCCAGGCCGATCGTCATGTGGATGACGTGGAGGAACGTCAGCAGATAGTAGAAGGTGAAGAAGATGAGCCCCCCCTGGGTCATCAGCGCCTCGAATTCGTATCGGCGACCCGGGTAGATCCCCTCGGCGAAGTGCTCGAGGTACTCCCAAGCCTTTACGCCCAGGAACACCACCCCGAGCGCTGCCGTGGCGACCACCAGCAGTTTCGCTGCTCGCACGCGGTCGCTTTGAATCGACGAGACTGCGAGCACCGCCAGAAACGAGCTCGTCAAAAGGATGTAGGTGTTTGCGGTGCCCTTCCAAAGGCTGTTGTACCCGGCCGCCACCCGAAATACCGGCTCGAACTCGTAGTAGTAGCAGGCGTACAGCGAGAGCAAGGCACCGAACATCAGGATCTCGGTGCACAGAAACAGCCACAGACCGAGCCGTACCGCGTGGCGCTGGGTCTCCAGTGTTCCGAAGTGCTCAGCCACGTACGATGCGGGCATCGGCGTCCTCCTCCGAGAGCGCGTAGTCGTACGGACCGCGGTCGAAGACCGGGGTCCCGACGAAATTGTGCGGGGGAGGCGGCGTCAGAGTCAGCCACTCGAACGACCGCGAGTGCCACGGATTCGCCCCCGCCGGGCGGCCCCACTTGAGGCCCACCAGAACGTTGGCGATGGCGAAGACGATGGCGAGCCCCAGCAGCCAGGCCCCGCCGCTCGAGAGCATGTTGAGGGGTTGGTACTCCTCGGGATAGCTGTAGTAGCGCCGCGGCATCCCGGCGTTGCCGAGCAAGAACTGGGGGAAGAAGGTCAAGAAGAACCCGATGAAGACCGCGGTGGCCGCGAAGAACCCCGCTCGCTCGTTGTACATGCGTCCGAACATCTTGGGTGCCCAGTAGTGGAGGGCCCCCAAGAAGGCGGTGATGGTGCCGCCCACCATGATGAAGTGGAAGTGCGCCACCACGAAGTAGGTGTCGTGCCAATGAACGTCCAGCGACTGGGTCGCCACGGCGATGCCCGTCATGCCGCCGAACACGAACAGGAACAGGAACGCGAAGAAGTACAGCATGGGCGTGTCGAAGTGGATTTCTCCGCGATACATCGTCGCCACCCAGGTGAAGACCTTGATGGCCGAGAAGATGCCCACGAACATCGACAGTGCGCCGAAGATCGCCGCGTTCACCGGAGACATGCCCGAGACGAACATGTGGTGCCCCCAGACCAGAAAGCCGATGAAGGCGATCCCGAGTGAGGAGTACGCGATCGCCTTGTAGGACGCGGGGTTCTTGCGGGAGAACGTGCACACGATCTCGCTGATCACCCCCATCGCGGGGAGCACCATGATGTAGACGGCCGGGTGGCTGTAGAACCAAAACAGGTGCTGAAAGAGGATCGGGTCGCCGCCCACCGCGGGATCGAAGACCCCGATCGAGTAGGCGTGATCGATGCCCACCAGCAGCACGGCCATGCCCAGCACCGGCGTGGCGAGGAGCTGGATCACGCTGGTGGCGTAGATCGCCCACACGAAGAGGGGCATGTCGAACCATCCGACGCCCTTGGTCCGCAGGGTGTGGACCGTCACGATGAAATTGAGGCCGGTGACGATGGACGAGAAGCCCAGAATGAAGACGCCGATCACCGCAGCCAGGACCTCGGTGGGCGACTGGGTGCTGTAGGGCGTGTAGAAGGTCCAACCGGTATCCAGGCCACCCCACACCAACACGACGAGCAGCCATATGGCCCCGAACAAGTAGATGTACCAGCTCGCGATGTTGAGGCGGGGAAAGGCGACGTCCTTGGCGCCGATCATGATCGGCAGGAAGAAATTGCCGAAGCCGGAGGGGATGGCCGGGATCATGAACAAGAAGACCATCACCACGCCGTGCAGCGTGAAGAACCGGTTGAACTGCGTGGCGTCCCAGACGTCGTACTCGGGGTGTACGAGCTCCAGCCGCAAGAACATCGCGAACAGGCCGCCGATGATCAGCGCCACGCTGGTGCTGATCAAGAACAGGACGCCCACTCGCTTGTGGTCGGTCGTCAGAAGCCAGGACCAGATGCCCCGCTGGGCCCGCAGGTAGTCCGGCTCCGGCGGGGCGAGTCTGTGCGCGGTCGCGTCCTCGAGGCTCATGGGCGTTCCTCCTGGTTCGAGCCCGGTTGCTCTCGAGGGGGGGCCGTCGGCTCGGCCCCGGCCTCGCGCTCGGTCCCCGGGTAGACCGGCTGCCCGGGGACCGGCACGGCCGGATAGGCCCGGGTCGGGTCGAGGGGGTCTCGCTCCGGCGCCTCTCGGAGCACGCCCGGTGGCGTGGTGGGGCGCCGTTCGACGTCTCGCAGTGCGCGGATGAGCTCCACGATCGCGGCGGTGTCCGCGGGCTCCAAGATCCCGTGGTAGGACGGCATGACGGGCTGGTAGCCGCGGTGGATCCGAACCATGGGATCCATCATCGACTCGGTGATGTATTTCTCGTTGGCGATCACGGCTTGCCCCGTTTCCAGGGGCACCGTCGAGAGGTACATGCCACCGAACGAGGGCCCGATGTGTTCCGAGCCGTCGGTGGTGTGGCAGCGGAGACATCCGTACACGGCGGCCGTCCTCTCGCCGAGGGTGACCATGTCGAGCTGCTGGCGGGGAACGCCCTCGTACACCACGTACGGGGGCTCGTAGGCCTGCGGCTCGGTGGTCCCGTCGGTCGCGGCGTCGAGCCACTGCGACCAGTCCGCGGGATCGAGCGCGATCACCCGTCCTCGCATCGTGGAGTGTCCCTCGCCGCAGAACTCCGTGCAGAGGATGGGGTACTCGCCCGGCTCGGTGGCCTCGAACCACGAGACCGTGTATCGGCCGGGCACGGCGTCCTGCTTCACGCGGAACTCCGGTACGTAGAAGCTGTGGATCACGTCACGGGAGGTCAGGATCAGCTTCACCGGGGTTCGAGCGGGAACGTAGAGCGTCGCGTTGCTCGATCTCCCGTCGGGATAGCTAAACTGCCACATCCACTGCTTGCCCGTGACCCAGACCTCCATCGCGTCTTCCGGCGGCTGGCGGATCTTCATGTACTGCCGAATGCCGATCCACCACCACAGCACGAAGAGGACCGCCAACCCGAGGATGAGGACCACCTCCAG
>CAZYSW010000145.1:0-11965 GCA_964650105.1 uncultured Nannocystaceae bacterium | reverse complement strand
CCGAGCTCACCACGCCCTACGGGCACGTCGTCAGCCTCGCCGCCTCGGACGTGCGCGCGAGGGTGCAAGACGGCGGGAGCATGGTGCTCCGCGTTCCGAGCCTCCCCGGTGAAGGCGGGGCCTGTCACGCCGTGGTCGCGTCGCCCTACACGACCGGCGACGCGGGCCGGCTCGCACCCGCCGTGCCGGATTACGGTCTGGTCCGCGCCACCGGGGTGGCACGCGGGTCGACGCCACCGCCCGCGACCCGACTCGACCCGTACCGCCGGATCGCCCTCGAGGTCCGGGTCGACGCCGATCGCATCACGCTCTCGGATCCACGCGTGTCGCTGCCCAGCCGAGACACCGCCTTGCTCGCGGCGTGCGAAACTTCGATGCCCTTGGCGACGTTGCCGGCCTACGCGAGCGTCGAGGCGTGCGAGGCCGAAGCCGCGCCGCCGCTCCCGTGGGGCGAGTGTCACGATCACCTGATGGCCATGGCCGCCGATCTCGACTCGGACCACGACGAGATGGAGTCTCGGGTCGCTCGCCTGGACCGCATCGTTTCGCGGGGGGGCGAGGTCTGGGCGCTCGAGCGGCAAGCGGGCCAGGCGAGCTGCTTGCCCTGGCGCTTCGTCCCCGGCCGCCGCGGCGAGTACGGACGAATGGTGCGCAACGTGACCCGCGGGGCGAGATCCACGCGAACCGAGTACGCCTACGACTACGACGGCGCGACGCTGCTCGTGCTCGGCCCCTCGACGACGGTGCTCGAAGGCGGCGACGAGGTCTCGTCGACGGCCGCAGGGTGTGGCGATCGCCTCTTCGTCCGGTACCCCGACGATCGCCACGTGGTCGTGGGCGGCACTTCGTGGTTCTTCGACCGCGCCCACTGCCTCGCCGCACCGTCCGACGCCCCGCGCCGCGGGGGATGCTGACCCGGTCCTGTGGCCCGTCGTCGGGATCACGGTCGTCGAGGCCTCCGAGACCGCCGCGACGCCGGGTTCATGACGCGCTCGAGCTCACGGCCGGCGCGGTCGAAGGCGGTGTCGTCCCCCACGGGACATTCGCCACGGGGCTGCTAGCATGACCGCGATGCGAAAGCGGCCCGTGCTCGACCTGCAAAAGCTCGTAATCGAACAACACGCGCGCAGGATCGCTTCGGTCACCGATGCCCCGACGGGGATCCAGTGGTTCGCCGAGATCCAGTTCCCTACCTCGCAATGGTTTTGCGACCGCAGCCAGCTCCGCGCGGTGCTCGAGGGGTTGACCTCGATGTCGGGGTTCGGCGATCTCGACGTGTTCGCGACCGGGTACCGACCCGGCACGCCCTTCGAGAACCTCGACGAGGTGTTCCCGATGATCGCCATGGACGATCCCTCGGTGGCCGTGTTCGCGCACGGCGAGGCTCGGATGACCCACGACGTTCACGAGGCCGAGGTTGCGCTGGAGCTGTCCTTCAGCGGGCGCTCGCTCCGGTTCGAGCTGTCGTTCGGGGTCCAGTCCGTCGCGCGATACACGAGCGCGGTGTTGGACGACCCGATCGCGTGGATGGTGGCGCTGCGCGAACGGTGGCCCGATGTGCTGGTCTGGAGAGCGCTGGCGTTCCCCACGCCGATCGACGGCGTGAAGTATTGCCGGACCCGCCCACAGCGCATCGCGAACGTCCCGATGAACGCGATCGTGCACGTGGTCGACCGCGACATTCCTGCCGACGAGCACGCCTGGACGCCGACGGCACGGGCGTTGGCCGCGGCCCCGCCGCCTCCCGCCGCGGAGCGGATCGAACGGGGCCGACTCGTCATTCTCCGTTGGGTGCACGACCCCTCGGACCCCCGGGCGGTGGCGGACGCCTGCTCTCGACACGAGCAGTGGATCGTCGGCGTCGTTCCGACCCGACTCGCGCCGGGGTGGAACGAGGCCGGAGACCGCGTGGTCTTCGACCAGCCCAGGGTCGTCGACGTGACCACCGACCCCGGATGGGAGACCAAGCGGTACCGCGACCGCAACGTCGTATTGGTCGCCGAGAGCCGCTCCGATGCCCTCGACCTCGCGGCGCGTGCACGGGCGCGAGGCATCGGGCGCGTCGTGTACCGCGATGCCGACGGCAAGCTGTGGGATCCACGGCCTCCCGGCGACTGGATCCCCGGTGACTAGCGGAGCATCGAGGACGTCACCCGCAGATCTTCGTGCCGTTCTTCTGCAGCTCGGCGATCTGGGCCTTGGCCGCGGTGATCCACTCTTCGGTGGCGGCGGGGTAGCCTGCGTGGGCCACCAGATCGAAACAGGTCAACGCCAAGTCGCACTGCTTGCGCTTGGTGTAGGCGAGCCCCGAGTAGTAGAGCGCGTAGGCAACGAAGTCGTGCTCGGGATGATCGACCACGACGTCGTACCACTCGACCAACGCCTCGTAGATCGATCCCTCCTGGAAGTGGCTGAAGCCGATCCAGAAGCGGACCTCGGCCACCCGCGGATCGCCGGGCCAGCGCTGGAGGTACTCCGCGAACAGCCGACGGCCATCCTCGTGCTGCCCGGCGTCGATGGCGGTCCACGCGTCGCGGAAGACCTGATCCTTGTCCGAGCTCACCGCCGGCTTCTTCGTCCCGCCGCCGTCGGCGTCCGAGGGGTCGAGGGTGAAGACGAACGTCTCGATCTCCTGGGCCTTGTACTTGCCCTGGGGAAGGAGGTTCAGGTCCTTCTTCTTGTGCTTGGTGAACGTGGTCGAGCCGTCCTTGGACCGGGCCCACACGCGCACCTTGCCCGCCTCGATGTTCCCGCCCCCGCCTCCGAGCAGGGCCTGGCTGCCGGCGGCGATCGTGTACTGGACGGTCTTCGATCCGCCGGCGGTGCCGGGGATCCACTTCTTGCCGTCGTGGTACTGGAGGTCGACCACCAGCGGCTGATCCGTCTGATTGCGGACGGCGAGCCGCCGCTTGTCGAAGGTCGTGAGGGCCGGAGGCTTCTCGTCGGGCTCGACGAGCGCCCATGCGGCCGACTTGCCGATGCTGTTGCTGCCGTACTTGATCCAGATGTAGCCGTCCTCGCCCCACCATTCGCCCCAGGAGTTGCGAACCAGCCACGCGCCACGCTTGTCGTCCCAACCCACGATGACCACGGCGTGGTTGGTCGGGCCGTTGTTCATCTCGTCGAAGACCCCGCCGCTGTAGGCCACGAACGCCTGGCTGACGTGGACCGATGACGACACCGGACCGTACTTGCACAGCGCTTCTTTGAGCTCCTCCACCTTGGGGATCCAGCCGTTCGCGTCGACGAAGCCCCACGTGGCCACCTTGTGCTCGGGCTTGATCTTCGCGTTGCACTGACCGTCGCGCTCGAGATAGGGCACCTCGCTCTCCAGAGGCGCGCCGACCCGCTGCAGGTACTCGTACGTGAGCGGGGTGAAGCCCCCGGCACAGCTTCCGATGTCCATGCCGTCGTTGGTGGTCGCGCAATCGACCACGTGCTGCTCGGAAAAGTCCAGGTCCTTGTCGATGCCGTTGGCGATGTTCTCGGCGCCCTCGAACACCGCCAGCGTCGCGAACGCCCAGCAGCTTCCGCACCGTCCCTGCGATCGCGGCGGGGCGAGGTACTCCTTCCAGCTCCACGCCGTCATGGACGGAGAGCACACCGCATCCCCCACCGGCGTATCGAACGGCGTGTCCACCACGTCCGAGCTCTTGCCCTCGGGCGGTGCACCGTGCGACGCGTCGGGCGTGACCGTCGGCCGAGATCGGAGCATCCGCATCATCAAATTCGGAGCGCCGCGAACACCCCGGCGACGCATCTCGGCCATGGCCTTCGCGTTCTGGATGCGGGCCAACTCCATGAGCTCGTTCTTGGGCAGCTCCTTGAGCCCGGTGAGCTGATCGATGGGGATGTCGAGCGCTTGGGTGTAGCCGACCGTGAAGCGATTCCCGCCCTTGGCCAGGCGCGCACGAAGGTTCGCGAGGTCCTTCTTGACCCGAGCCGGGGCGGTCTTCTCCCGGCTCTGGAGCGTCGCCTTGTTGCGCTTGCTCGTGAACGCCGAGGGCGGGATCTTGCGACTGATCTGCTTGCGGGCCACGGGCGGCGTGCGGCCGGGTGCGCTCGGGCGCGCCTTCAGGCGCTGGACCTCCGAGACGGTGGGGAGCCCTCCCTTGATGCGAACCGGGCCCTCGATCCGGGCGGGCGTGGACCCGGACCCGCTCGGCTTCGGGCTCGGCGGGGAGGCGGCCCCTCCGGACGCCGGAGTGCGGGACGGGGTGCGGGCCGGAGCGCGACCGGAGGTCGTCGACGGCGAGGCGCTTTCGGGTCGCGTCCGAACCGGCGGGCCACTGGATTGCTTCTTGCGGGCGCCGGCTTCGGGCGCGGCCGCGAGGGCCGATGCCTCGACATCGACGAGCAGATCGTCGGCCGCTGCGGCTTGAATTCCAAGGCCAACCAAGAGGAGGGACTCGAAGATCATCGGGGAGGACTCCAGGGATGTGGACACGCGTGCCGCGAGGCGTGGCTGGATCGCGACGAGCTGGGACGCGCAGCGCGTTTGCCCCAGGGCACGACGCGTGGGACCGGTCGCGAACGGTACCTCTAAGACGCCGGCCGAAAAAGAAGATTCGCAGGCGGTCGAAAGCCGAACGCTTCGAACGCGGTCCCGCCCACGCGCGAGCAGGGTCTCGGCTCGGGGTCGGCGACGAGCGCTGGCCGGGACGCGAGACCGACGGGACGCGAGACCGAAGGGATCTCGGGCCCATTTTCGAGCCTCGGCCCTCGCAGGCCGCGGCGTCGGGAACGGGTGCATCGCCTCGCAACGTTTCCGATGTCCGGCTCGGGGCCGCGCGACACCGCGCGTCGGGGGTCGCGGCGCACGGATCGTCGAGGCCGATCTCGCGCCCGCCCCGTGGCGCGCTTTCGCCGATTCCACAGGGCGGGCGCGGCCGTTCGCGAAGATCGTGAGGTCGACCGAGGGGCGAAACCCTCGTGCACGCTCGCCTCACGGAGCGCCGTGGAGGCTCAAGGCGGCGAGGCGGCACGACGCGGGGGCCGAGGCAGCGACGCGCTGTGCGCATCGACGTGCGATCCCGGGGCCGGTTCCCACTGCCGCACGATGTACGCCAGGTTGCGCCCCCCCTTGGGGTGTGGCTCGGCGAGCTTGGTGGCGCCGACCCCCACGACCCCCAAGGCGATGCCGCCGACGATCGCGAGCACATTGGGGATCGTCGGCTCTGCGAGGCGACACAGGGCCCACAGGGCGCCGGCCACCGTCAGCCCGACCGTGAGCCCGAGCGCGTCGACTCCGAACCAGGCGCGCAACAATCCGTGGGGCTCCAGGCCGCGATCCCACAGAGGAAGGAGGACCTCCGCGACGGGCTGGTGGACGTTGTCGAGATCGAAGTGCGGCCACAAGTTCGCAGCCAGCGTGTTCACGCACACCGCGTAGGTGCCCAAGGCGATCACGAGGGCGAGCCACACCGCGTGCGTGCGGATCTGCCCCAGCACCTCGGCCCACCCGAGCGCCAGCGCAGGCAGCACGACCACCATGTAGCGAGGGCCGACACGCCATCCCCCGTCGAACACCAGGCCCGACGTCACCAGGACGTAGACCCCCAACAGGCTCAGGTACACGCGCGCCTCCGTGCGACGGACCCCGGTGTCGGACGTCGCCACGCGAGCCAGGCCGTACACCGACAACGGGACGAGCGGCGCCCACCACAGCAGTCCGCCGTCGGCCGACAAGAAGTGGGTATGGAACCCGTCCCAGGAGGGCACCGACAGGCCCAGCAAGCCCTGCCCGTGCTTCTCGGCGAAGGCCCGGGTCGCCGCGTGGTGATAGCCGGTGGCGAACGGAGATCCGAACGCATGATGGTGGTACGCCGCGAGGGCGACGATGGGCACGATCGCACCCGAGATGGCCCACCCGGCCGCCGCATGACCACGTGCCTCGCGGGCGCGCCGGGCGAGCAAGACCGCCATCGGAACGCCGGCGAACACGGCCCCGTACTCGACCGTCACCGCCGCGGCCGCGAGCGCGCCCCCGATCGCCGCGCGGACGCCCGAGCGCGACCCTCTGCGGTCACCGTCGGGCGCCCCTTCGACGGCATCGACGACGAGGGCGAGGCCGACCAGCAGCAGCGCGGCCGCGAGCTGATGCCCGTAGGCCAAGTGCGCGTAGCTGTTGGCCGGCGTGGCCAAAGCGTAGAGCGCAACGGCTCCGATCGCGGGGCCGCGGCCGAACCCTCGTGACAGGCGCAGCACCATGAAGGCGCACAGGACAAGGGTGGGCACCGCACCCGTGAGGATGCGAGCCCACCACGTGTACGTCCGCAGCGTCAGCGCGTCACCCTCGATCGCGCGCGCCCCCGCGTACGCGACCGCCAGCACGATGCTGGTCCCCGGAGGCTTGTTGGGGTACAGCCTCCCTTCGGGGCTGCGCGCGACGTCGGGGCCCGGGTCGAGTCGCCTCGACACCGGCCCGTCGATGGCGAACGTCCCCGCGTCGACGAGCGCCATGCCCTGCATCAGGCGCGGGCGTTCGTTGGCGTTGCGGGTCGACTCGAAGTAGGGAAACAGCAGGGTGAACGCCAGCCCCAGGAAGATCATGAAGCCCAGCAGGCGGACTCGCTCGTGTTGCTCTTCGAGCCGCCGGACCATGATTGCCTGATCGTACCGGGGCTACCCCGCCGAGGGCGGCCCTCCCCTTCGGGTGCCGCTCAGCTCTCTTCCTCTTTGGAGGCCTCGATGGCCTTCTGCTCGGCGTTCAGCTTGGCCTTGAGCTGCGCCAGCGCATCGTCGAGCTCGGACTGCCCGGCCAGCTCCGCCAACTTGGCGTCCACCGCCGCTTCCTCTGCGTCGCCACCGAGCTCGGCCTGCACTTCGTTGAGCGCCTCGAGCTGCGCGATGCGATCTTCGATGGCGTTCATCCGGGACACGGTGCCCCCGTCACCGATCTGCCCCGGGGCGAAGCCTCGCTTGGCCGCGCGAGCCTGGGCCATCAGCGAGCCGCGTCGAAGGTTCAGCGACTTGAGTCGCGCCTTCGATTCCTTGATGTGCTGGTGCATCTGCTCGACCAGGGCGCGCTGCTCCATCAACGCGGCCTTGGTGTCGCGAAGCTGCGTGGTGTAGTCGCTCTTTTTGGCCAGGGCCTTGCGGGCGAGATCCTCGTCGCCGAGCTTGAGTGCCTGCTCGGCCCGCTTGTGCCAGTCGCTCTCCTGCTTCTCGAGGTCCTCGACCTTCCGCTCCATGACCTTGCGATCGACCATGGCCTGCTTGAGGTCCTGCTCCGACTTCTGGATCTGCGCGGCCAGGTCGTCGAGCATGAGCGCGACCTCTTGACCGGGGTCGGACATCGACTCGACCGCCTCGCTGAGCGTGCTCGAGATGCTGTTTTTGAGGCGTGAGAAGAGACCGGGCTTCTTGTCGCTCATCGCGACCCCCACGGGTGTCTTGAGAGGCTCGGCCGGGGCCCGAGACGGCCCTCGGCCGGGGAATCCTATCAGGTTGCCGCGCCGACGCCAGGGCACGCGCGCCCCGAAGGCCGACGACGAACCTCCACGCGCACCGGCGCATTCCCGCATGGGCGCGCTCGACCGACGGCCCGGGACGGGCGAGGTGGCGGGGCGTGGCCTTTGCGATGATCCTCCGGTCGAATGCGAGCTACCCTCCATCGACCCATGAGCGAGGGCCCCGAGGCTCAGGTGCGCTTTCCCGGCACGCTCGGGCACACCGAAGCGCAGGCACGGCTGCACCGCGCGCTCCGCCGGGACCAACTCCACCACGGGATCATCTTGGTGGGACCGCGGGGCGTCGGGAAGGCGACGCTGGCGCGCGGGCTCGCCTGCGCCTTGCACTGCACGGCGTCGCCGGGGCTCGGCTGTGGCGCGTGCACGGCATGCCATCGGGTGATGGCCCGCACCCATGCCGGCGTGGAGTGGATCGAGCCCGAGGCCGACAGCACGACGATCAAGGTCGGTGCCGCGCGCGAGCTCGCCAACCGGCTGGAGCTCGCGCCGTTCGAGGGGCGACACCACGTCGTCGTCTTCGACCCGGCCGAGGCCCTCAACGAGCAGGCGCTCAATGCCCTGCTCAAGACCCTCGAGGAGCCGCGCCCCGGCGTGCACTTCGTCATGATCACCACGCGGCTCGACGCACTCCTGCCGACGGTCCTGAGCCGATGCCTGGTGGTGCGCCTGGGAAGACTCGACGACGCCACCGTCGAGCACATCCTGCGAGACGCGATGGCCCGCCCCGCCGAAACGCCGCGGCCGGAGGTGCCTGCCGAGCGCATCGCCCTCGCGGTGAGGTTGTGCGAAGGCAGCGCGGGCCTGGCGGTGGACCTGGCGCTCGACCCGAGCCTCGACGCCGCCCTCGCGCTGGTCCGAGCCGCGATGGAGGCCGCGCGCGAAGGACCGGCGGGAATCTTCGGAGGCGAGCGAAGCCCGCTGTGGACCGCGTGGAGCGAGGCCGTCGGTCCGCAGAAGACCGGTCGTCCCGCGCGCGAGCGTGCCGTAGCGGCGCGGCTTTGCGATCTGTGGCTGCTCCACCTGCGCGAGCTCATGCGCGGTCGCACGGGCTTGCCCGGCCTGCCCGCGGTGGACCGCGACGACACCGGGTCGATGCTGCGTCGCCTGGACCGGATCCAGGCCCTGATGGAGAGCCTCGATCGCAATCCGAACGTGCGCCTCGCCCTCGAGCAGACCCTCTTGGAGCTCTCGAGCGGGTGAGCGTCGGCGTGCCGGTTGCGGCACGAGGCGCCGCGCGGGTTACCCTCTTGTCCCGCGAGGACGTCGAGGGCATCGATGCAGGCACCTGAGCTCACGCTCGACGCGGCGTTGCGCGACAGCACGAGCACCCGGATCGAGGCGCGGGCCAAGGCGGTACGCAACCTGGCCCCCGCGCTCCTCGCCGAGCTCGGTCGCCCCTCGCCGGCCTGGCAGACCAGTCGCGATCATCCGCGCGGCGGCGAGGTCGCCGAAGCGCTCCATCGCGCGCTGGTCGACGACGATCCCATGGTCCAGGGGCTCGCCGCGGTGGGGCTGGGCTTGCTGGGCGACCCGTCGGTGCTCGATGCGGTCGAAGCCTGGATCGAGCGCGACGGCGAAGCGCACGACGTGGTGTTCCGACGCGAGACGGCGATCATCGCCATCTCGTTGGTGGGTGCCGCGGCGCCCCCTCCAGAAGCGGCGTTTCGGCAGGCCGCGCGAGATCGCCTCGATCGGGCGCTCGACTCCAGCCTGCCCGACGTTCGATTCCAGGCCGCCGTCGCGTTGGTGGAGGTGGGCGGCGAGGCGGTCGAGGAGCGCCTGGTCGAGGCGCTGATCCGCGAGGAGCACCCCGACGTGCGGGAGAACCTGGTCGTCGCGCTCTCCAAGCTCGACCCGCCCGGGCCCGCCGCGTGCGACGTGTTGGAGTCCATCGTGGCCGACGCGGACGAAGGACCCGCCCCCATCGGCTTCGAGGCCGCCCTGGTGCTCGCGGCGGCTCGACGTTCGACGGGGGGACCGCGGCTGGTGCAGGGCCTGCGGCGGCGAGCCGAACGAGACCGGGCCCTCGAGGCGCTCGCCGTGCTCGGACGTGCGGCGCCCCCCGACGCGGTGGAACGCGTGCACGCGATCGCCCGGAGCTTCTTCGTCCCCGGAGTCACCCGCGTGCGTGCGGCCTATGCTCTGGCGCGGATGGCCGCCGGACGCGACGCGGCGCGCAACCCCGGCCTCGCGCTCTTGCGTCGCCTGGCCTGGCACCCCAGACCGGCGGTCCGCGAAGCCGTCGCCGACGCCCGGGCCGCACTGCGCCGCCTTCACGACGACGAGACGCGCCCCGGCTGACCCTCGTCGCGCCGCGGTGACGGGTCGTACGTATCCGGACCGTCCGGCCCGATCTCGACGAGCACGGCCCCGGAGGCGGCCTCGCCGGCACGGGCACGCGCCCTCGGTTCCGAGCCCCACCACGCCGCGCGACCGCCTCGCGCGGCCAGACGCCGTGATGCGTCGCGTGGCGAGTATCATGCGGCGGTGGGGACCAAGGTTCCACCGCGAATCGCGGGGTTGGTGGACACGCACTGCCACCTCGATGACGCGCCGATGATCGACGATCTGGCGGGGACCCTGCGGGCGGCCGCGGAGGCGGGGGTCGAGCAGGTGGTGCACGTCGGGTGCTCGCGCGACCGGATGCAGCGCGCGATCGACATCGCCGCGACCGATCCGCGGATCTTCGCGGTCATCGGGATCCATCCGCACGAAGCGTCGGGCTTCGACGACGCGGTGGCGCGCGAGCTCGTCGAGTTGGCGGCCGCGCCCGACGTGGTGGCGATCGGAGAGAGCGGGCTCGACTTCCACTACAACCGATCGCCGCCCGAGGCCCAGCGCGAGAGCCTGCGGCGACATCTCCGGATCGCGGCCGAGGTCGACCTCCCCCTGGTGCTGCACGTCCGTGATGCGCACGAGGACGCCATGGGGATCGTCGCCGAGCTTCCGCCGCCGCGGGGTGGCATCGTGCACTGCTTCACCGGCGGCCCCCACGAAGCCGAACGTTGGCTCGCCCTCGGCTTCCACCTGTCGTTCTCGGGCATCGCCACCTTCAAGACCGCAGAGGCGATCCGCGAGGCGGCACGGCTGTGCCCCGACGATCGGATCCTGCTGGAGACGGACGCCCCCTACCTGGCCCCCCACCCCGTGCGCGGGCGGCCGAACACGCCGGCCAACGTCGCGTTCACGTGCTTGCACCTCGCGTCCGTGCGGGGCGAGGCCCCCCACGCGCTGGCGGCCCGGGCCGCTCGCAACGCGCGCCGGCTGCTCCGACTGCCCGATCCGCCGCCCGCGTGAGGCCCGCGTTCTGGCGGCCGGGGCTGCCGGCTTGACCCGGTCGCGACCCCTGGCCCATATTCCCCCACCCGACGGGGTCGGCCACCGGTCCGTGCGCACGCGCGGACCGGGACACCCGGCGCCGCCGTCGCGCAAGGACTCGCCATGAACGTTCAGCCTGGAATGGTCGCCAAGAAGCTCGGGATGACCCAGATCTTCCTCGAGGACGGCACTCGTGTCCCCGTCACCGTCTTGTCGGTCAAGGGAAACAAGGTGCTGTCGCACCGCACCAACGAGCGGGACGGCTACACCGCGTTGCAGGTCGCGTTCGACGAGCAGAAGCCCTCGCGCCTGACCAAGGCCGATCTCGGACGCTTCAAGCAGGCGAACGTGCCCCCGTCCAGGGCGGTTCGCGAGTTCCGCGTGACGGCCGAGACCCTGGAGAAGTACCCGGTGGGATCGGAGCTGCCGCTCGAGCTCTTCGCCGACGGGGCGAAGGTGGACGTGTCGGGGATCAGCAAGGGCAAGGGCTACATGGGCGTGATGCGCCGACACGGCATGGGCGGCAAGCCGGCGACCCACGGCACGCACGAGGAGTTCCGACACGGCGGCTCGATCGGGTGCCGCTTGACGCCCGGCCGCGTCATTCCGGGCAAGCGCATGAGCGGCCACATGGGACACGAGCGCGTCACCACGCAAAACCTCTCGGTGGCCCGCGTGATGCCCGAGCACGGCGTCGTCCTGGTGCGGGGCACCGTCCCCGGTCCGGCGGGCGAGTACGTGACCATTCGCCTGGCCCACAAACCCGCGCTCCGAGCCTCGCACCGCGCGTGACCCCGGGACGGGGATGCCACGGCGCCGCAAGCTGAGCGATCGCCGGGCCCGGCACGACGCCGCGTACCGTCGCGCCAAGGACAGCGGCTTCGCGGCGCGAGCGGTCTTCAAGCTCGAGGAGCTCGACAAGCGTTTTCGCCTGCTGGGACCCGGCAAGCATGTGCTCGATCTGGGGTGCTGGCCGGGCTCGTGGATGCAGTACGCCGCCGGCAAGGTCGGCGAGGAGGGCCTGGTGGTCGGTATCGATCTCCGCGAGGTCGAGCTGACCCTCCCCCCGTGGTGCGAAGCGATCGTCGCCGACGCCGAGACCCTCGATCCCGCGGTGCTCCTCGAACGCTACGGGGCGTTCGATGTCGTGCTCTCCGACATGGCCCCGAAGACCA
>CAZYSW010000144.1:8555-12038 GCA_964650105.1 uncultured Nannocystaceae bacterium | reverse complement strand
GATGACGGCCGACTGGGCGAGGATCCCCTACGAGGTCCTGGGGCGGATCTCGAACCGAATCATCAACGAGGTCCGGGGCATCAACCGGGTCTGCTACGACATCAGCTCGAAGCCGCCGGCGACCATCGAGTGGGAGTGAGCGGTGGCGCGCGTCCGTCACGACGACACTCCCGACGACCCGGCCGATCGCCCGCGGCGCTCGAAACGAACCGCGACGCGGGGGATTCTGCAAAGCGAGGCGTCGGCGGCCGACGCGAGCGACGATGCGCCTCGCCTTCGCCCGCAACGGATGGACGACTACGTCGGGCAGGCCGCGCTCAAGCGGAAGCTCTCGGTCTTCGTGCAGGCCGCCCGCGAGCGCGGCGAGCCGCTCGACCACACGCTGTTGCACGGGCCGCCGGGACTCGGCAAGACCACGATGGCCCAGATCCTGGCCAACGAGCTGGGGGTGAAGATCCATCTGACGTCGGGTCCTGCGGTCGAGCACAAGGGGGTGTTGGCCGGTCACCTCACGGCCCTCGGAGAGGGCGACGTCCTGTTCATCGACGAGATCCATCGGCTCACCCCGACGGTCGAGGAGAGCCTGTACGCAGCGATGGAGGACGGTCGCATCGATCTCCCGGTGGGGGAGGGGAGCCGTGCGCGGACGATGCCGTTCGAGCTGGCTCCCTTCACGCTCATCGGGGCGACCACGCGGACCGCCCTTTTGTCCGCGCCGCTGCGAGAGCGGTTTCAGATCATCGAGGGGCTCGAGTTCTACGCCGACGACGAGCTGGCCGCCATCGTGGCTCGGACCGCGAAGATCCTGGGCTTTCCGGCGACCCCTTCGGGCGCGCTGGAGATCGGGCGGCGCAGCCGCGGCACGCCCCGCATCGCGAATCGCATCACCCGGCGGGTCCGCGACTTCGCGCAGGTGCGGGGCAAAAAGGAGATCGGCCTGGAGGACGCCACCTTCGCGCTCGACCAGCTCGGGATCGACAGCGAGGGCCTCGACGGGGGGGATCGAAAGATCTTGGCCATCATCATCGACGTCTTCGACGGAGGCCCGGTGGGGATCGAGGCGCTCGCGGCCACGCTCAGCGAGCCACGCGACACGCTGGAGGACGTCTACGAGCCGTTCTTGCTGCAGCGAGGCTTCCTCGTCCGCACCCCGCGAGGCCGACAGGTGACCCGCAAGGCCTATACGCACCTGGGGCGCAAGCCCACCGGAACGCGTGGGGCCGCCGGAGGTCAGGGCGAGCTCGACCTGTAGTCGCCCCCCGAGGTGCGCCGCTCAGGTGCCCAGCTCGATCTCCCCGTCGAACACGATCCGCGCGGGTCCGGCCATGCGCACGCCCCCCTGTCGCGGGACGCTGACGTGGAGCTCGCCGCCGGGGAGGCGAACAATCACGGGGGTTTCGAAGGGCAGGCGTCCCTCCCAACACGCCGCACAGACCGTGGCGCACGCTCCGGTGCCGCACGCCTGGGTGATGCCGCAGCCGCGCTCCCAGACCCACAACGTGACGCTCTGGTCGTCTTCGATCCGGGCGAGCTCCACGTTGGTGCGATTGGGAAACGCGTGATCGACCTCGATCCGAGGACCGAGCTCGTGCGCGAGGGCGCGGGGGTCCTCGTGCGGCTCCACGAATGCGACCGCGTGGGGATTGCCCATCGAGACCCGGTGGAACGTTCGGAGGTTCGCGCTGGCCAGGCGCAAGGTCCCGTCGTCGCGACCCCGCCCCATGTCGACCTCCACCCACGCACCGCCCGGCCGGGTCTCGACCGTGCAGCGCTTGAGGCCGGCGTCGGTGTCGATGTGGACCGTCGATCGCCCGACCGTCTCCGCCACCGCCTGCGCCACGCACCGCAAGCCGTTGCCGCACATCTCGGGCCTCGAGCCATCGTTGTTGATGACCCGCATCGTCGCGTCGGCGCCCTCGGACGACGGCGGGAGCAGGATGAGGAGCCCGTCCCCTCCGACGCCCCGACGTCGATCGCACAGCCGGGGTGCGGCGTGGGCGAGCTCGCCGATCTCTCGCTCGACGCCGGGCCCCTCCACCGACCGGCGGTCGATCAGCAAGAAGTCGTTGCCGAGGCCTTCGACCTTGACGAAGCGGAGGGAGGGCACCGGCCCATCTTGGTGGCGGGCCTGGCCACCGTCAAACCACCCGTACCCGCAACCCGGGCCCGGGCGATCGGCGGTCGCCCCCACGGCGCGAACGCCCCGGCGGGCCGGACCTCGCGAGGCGCAGCGGTTCGGCTACGGTGTCTCGTCGGGGGACGCGTCGGGCTCCGCCTCGTCGGCGGGGACCGGCTCGGCCCCCTCCTGGGCGTCCTCCCCGTCGGCGGCCTCTTCGAGGGCGGGCGCGCCGGGGGCGGGTGCAGCCGCCTCCTCGTCCTCCTGCGGCGGCTGGACGTTGCGGGGGGCCGCGCCGGGGGTGGCATCGGCGGGTGGCAACGGCAAGGGGTTGGGCCCCACGCGCTCGTAGTTCACCTCTTCGTTCGCGTCGGCCAGAAATTCGTCGCCGGCCAGCTCGTCGCTGGCCGCCTTGAGCCGGTCGGAGCCGTGGTGCGCACTCTCGTACGCCAGGTACACCGCGCAGATCATGAAGGCGGCCGCCAGCCCCTGGGTCAGCTTGGCCAGGAAGTCCGCACCGCCGCTTCCGCCGAAGACGCTCTGCGACGCGCCGCCCCCCAGCGCGGTGCCGAGGCCTCCGCCGCGCCCGGCCTGGAGGAGCACCACCAGGATCAGGATCACGGTGACCAGGACGTAAACGATCTCGACGAAGAGGGTCATGGGCTCGGTGGAGCGGTGCTCGCAGCCGCCCGGACGATAGCGAGAAAGGAGCTGGGATCAAGCGAGGCGCCACCGACGAGGAACCCGTCGATGTCCCCCGCCGCGCACAGCGCAGCGGCGTTGTCCGGCTTTACGCTACCACCGTACAGGATCGATCTGTCGGTTCCCCGTGCACCAAAGCGATCGCCGAGCCAGGCGCGGATCGTTCGGTGCATCTGGCTCGCCTGCTCGGGGGTGGCCGTGTGCCCGGTCCCGATTGCCCACACGGGCTCGTACGCGATGATCACGCGGTCATCGACGTCCTCGGGCTTCACTCGAGAAAATGCACCCGAAAGCTGTGAAATCACCGTGGTTTCATGATGTCCAGCCGTGCGCTCCTCGAGCCGCTCGCCGACGCAGACGATCGCCGTCATGCCGGCCCGCAGGAGGGCCTCGAGCTTGCGGGCGACGGTGGTGTCGTCCTCGGCGTACAGGGCCCGGCGTTCCGAATGCCCGATGATGCTGCCCTCCACGCCGGCCTCGGCCAACATGGCGGGGCCGACTTCTCCGGTGTAGGCGCCGCTGTCCTGGGCCGAGACGTCCTGGGCGAACAGCCACACCGGTCGGTGCGGGCGCGTGAACGGCCGAGCAGCGTCGAGCGAAAGGTAGGGCGGGGCGATCCCCACCCGCACGTCGGACACCGACTCGTCGTGGTGGAAGGCCTCGGC
>CAZYSW010000144.1:0-8545 GCA_964650105.1 uncultured Nannocystaceae bacterium | reverse complement strand
GAGCCCGCGGGCGCCAGCGCCTCGGCCAGGCCCTCGGCCACGCCCTGCGCGCAGGCTAGCGCCGCCTCCCGCAGGTGGTTCTGCTTCCAGTTTCCGATCACCCACACGACGCGTGCCATCACGCCACCTCCTCTTCCAGGGCGGCGACCCCGGGAAGGATCCGGCCCTCGATGAACTCCAGGGAGGCACCGCCCCCCGTGGACACGTGGTCGATCCGTTCCGACACCCCGCTTTGGGCCAGCGCGGCCACGCTGTCTCCTCCCCCCACCACGGTGAAGCCGGGGCTTTCGGCCACGGCCCGCGCGACCGCCAGGGTTCCGTCGGCGAACGCCGGGTTCTCGAACAGACCCATCGGGCCGTTCCAGAACACCATCTTGGCGGACGCGATCACCTTGCTGCACCGCTCGACGGTCTCCGGCCCGACGTCGAGCGCCAGGTCGTCCTCGGCCAGGGCCCCGTCCGCGATCCGGTGAACGCGGGCCGTGGTGTCCTTCGGGTCGCGACCCACCCTCACGTCGACGGGGAGCAAGACCGCCACGTCCCGCGCCGCCGCCTTCTCGATCACGGTCCGACAGTCGCCGTAGCGGTCCTTCTCCTGCAACGAGGCGCCCATGGGCACGCCCGACGCGGCCAGGAAGGTGTTGGCCATCGCGCCCCCGATGATCACGCTGTCTGCCGCCGTGAGGCGGTCGATGACGGCCATCAGCACGCCGAGCTTGTCGGACACCTTCGCCCCGCCCACGATGGCGACGAATGGCCGTTCGGGGCGCTCGACCAGGCGCGACAGTGCCTGCAGCTCGCGCTGCATCAGCAATCCCGCGGCGCGCTCGCGCACCAGGCGGGGCAGCCCCACCACCGAGGCGTGCGCCCGGTGGGATGCCCCGAATGCGTCGTTGACGTAGGCATCGCACAGCCGGGCGAGCGCCTGGGCGAACTGCGGGTCGTTGGTTTCCTCTCCGGGATGGAACCGGAGGTTCTGCAACAGCACGACCTGGCCGGCGCGGGTGTCCGCGACGAGCTTGGTGACACCGTCGCCCACGACCTCGTCGGGCAAGCTCACGTCACAGTCGAGCAGCTCCGCCAGGCGGGCCCCGACGGGCTCCATCGAGTACTCGGGCTTGGGCTTGCCCTTGGGGCGCCCCAGGTGGCTGGCGACGACGAGGCGAGCGCCTCGGTCCCGCAGGGCGCGAAGGGTGGGCAGGGTCTCCACGATGCGCGTGTCGTCCCGGACCTTGCCGTCGCTGGTGAGCGGGACGTTGAAATCCACCCGGACGAAGACGCGTCGGTTGTCGACGTCGAGGTCCTCGAGAGTGGGGAGGGCGTCGTGGGCGGCTGTCATGGCCGCCACTTTGATCCACCGCTTCGCTCGAGTCCATGGGTCGGGCCCTACGCGCGCCGAAACGAGACCGGCTGCGGCGTTTCGACGAACGTCGTCCGGCCCAGCAGCGCCAAAGCCCCGGGACCAGCGGTCACGGGGCCTTGCGCATCGCCAGAACCAACGGCGCTCCGACGTCTACTCGGCGGCGAGCCCTCGTTGGAGATCGTCGCGGACGAGCTCGATGAGCTCGGAGGACAGGCCGATGATCTGCTCGGTCGAGTAGCCCTGCTCCCGCATCTGCCGGAAGAGCGATCGAGCGAGAATGCTCACGGCCTTTCCGTCTGGCCTGGGGTCGGGTTCGAGTTCGGCGGACAGCTCCATGGTCGTGCCTGGGTTCGGGTCGAGGTGCCGGCGTTTCGCGATGTGCGACAAGCTCGCCGAGCTGGGCTTGAACCTGCGGTGCCGGACCCGCTGCAACCGTCGGGCCGTAACGATACGCGTCCCCCTCGGAGATCTCGAGTCGGCAGGAGTTTCGTGCGGTTGCGGGTCGTGACGCAGGCGCGCTGACGTCGCGCTGCGCAGGCGAATTCGCGCCCGACTGCGCAGGCGGCTGCACCGCACGGGCGTTCGGCTGCGCAGTTCCACCAAGGCCGAGCGGGCATGTGCGCGCTGGCAGGGTGTGGGGATTGCGTAATAGACTTCGCCGCCGGTGACCATCGGGTCTCGAGTGCCCGCCTTGCTGGCCGCGGCTTTCCTCACGGCGGGATGCCACGGCTGGCGAGAGGGGACGTATCGCGCGCCCCGGGGCTCCGGCGCCGCGACGTACGCGTTCGGCGATCCGGGCGACGGGTGGCGTCCAGTGCGCGACGTGAAGGGCGTGCAGGTCGCGTGGGTTCACGACGGCCTGGTGGGGTTCATCGACATCTTCTCCCAGTGCGGTGAGCAGGGCGACAGCTCCCTGCATCAGTACACGGATCACCTGCGCATCGATTGGACCAACTGGAAGGTGCTCGAGCAGCGAGAGGAGCGCCTGGTGGGGCGCGCGGCGCTGCGAACGATCGTGGAGGGCGAGCTTGACGGCATCCCGCGGCGCAGCGAGCTTTTGGTGGTCAAGAAGAACGGCTGCCTCTTCGATTTGCGATACTCGGCTTCTCCCGAGAAATTCGAGGAAGGGCGGTCTGCTTTCGCGCGGGTCGTCGAGGGGTTCGGCTTTCCCCTCACCGAGGGCTGATGCAGGCGATCCACAGGTTCGGGGACATCGTCGTAACGGGGTTGAGGTGGACGGGTGGCCTGACCCATCTCGGCTGGCGCGCCCTCAAGGTCGGGCCCAAGCGCCCGATCGGGATCGACGACATCGCGCGGCAGATGGTCGAGCAGGGGATCCGCAGCTTGCCGATCACCACGTTCTTGTCGCTGTTCATCGGAATGATCCTGGTGTGGCAGTTCGGGTGGGCGCTCGCGGATTTCGGCGCCACCATGGCGCTGGGCTATGCCAGCTCACTGGCCCTGGTGTGCGAGCTGGTCCCCACCCTCATCGCGATCACGGTGGGGGCCAAGATGTCCGCGGGTATGGCCGCCGAGCTCGGGTCGATGAAGGTGACCGAGCAGATCGATGCCGTCGCCGCTTTGGGAGCCGACCCGATCAAGAAGCTGGTGTGGCCACGGGTGAGCGCGGCGACGCTGGCTCTGCCGCTGTTGGTCGCGTGGGGCAACGTCATCGCGCTGTTCGGGGGGATGCTCATCGCCGAGGGGGTGTACGGGGTCCCCGCGGGCTACTTCTACGAGACGTACATCGACGAGCTGGTGCCCCGCGACTACATCTCCAGCATCGTCAAGGGGACGATCTTCGGAGCGTTGGTGGGTCTCATCGGGTGCTACCAGGGCTTCAACACCCGCTTCGGGACCGAGGCGGTGGGGGTCGCGACCACCGAGACGGTGGTGGCCACCTCCATCTGCATCATCATCGCGGACTTCTACTTGACCATGGTCTTCTTCTAGCCGGCGAGGCGAACCTTGAGCGACACGGTACGCGCCACGCATCCGCCCGTCATCGAGTTCCACGAGGTCACCAAGGTCTTTGGTACCCACACGGTGTACGACGCCATGGATCTGGCGGTGTACCCCGGGGAGACGCTCACGATCATCGGTGGCAGCGGCGAGGGGAAGAGCGTTTGCCTCAAGATGATGATCGGCCTTTTGCGTCCCGATGGCGGGGACGTCAAGTTCAAGGGGCAATCGGTCCCGGCGATGGACGACGAGGCGTTGCGTCGGCTCCGCCGCCAGGTCGCCTACGTGTTCCAGGGAGGGGCGCTGTTCGATTCGATGACCGTGCTGGACAACATCGGATACGCGCTCAGGGAGCACACCGACAGCGGGGACGACGAGATCCGAGCTCGGGCCGCAGCGTGCCTGGAGATGGTGGGGCTGGCGCCCGACGAGATCCTGGAGCAGATGCCGTCCAGCCTGTCCGGTGGCCAAAAAAAGCGGGTCGCGCTGGCCCGGTCGATCGCGATCGAGCCGGAGGTTATTCTCTATGACGAGCCGACGACCGGTTTGGACCCCAAGAACATCAATCGCATCGGCGACATGATCATGAAGCTCCAGCGCGAGCTGCACGTGACCAGCGTCGTGGTCACCCACGACATGCCGACGGCTCGGCGGGTCTCGGACCGTATCGCCATGCTCTACCAGAAACGCTTCCCGTTCGTGGGCCCACGGGACGCCATGTGGAACAGCGAAATCCCCGAGGTGCGGGACTTCATCCACGGCACGCTGCGGAGGGCTGCTCATGGCGCGTAAGAGCGATCAGAGGATCCGCTTCATCGTCGGCCTGTTCGTCGTCGTGCTGTCGGCTCTGCTGTTCGTCTCCTTGTTCATCATCGGGCAGAGCGAGGGCACGTGGGAGCGCAAGACGCTGGTGTTCGCCGATTTCCGGACGATCACCGGTCTGCGCAAGGGCAGCCCCGTGCAGCTCGCGGGCGTGGAGGTGGGCACGGTCGAGTCCATCGACTTCGTCAACCGGATCTACCAGTGCGACCCCCTCACCGAGGACCTCGGGCGATACGGGGCCGGGCGCACCGACGACTGCGACGCCTTTTTGTTCTGCAGCCCCAACAAGCTGTGCGCCGAGCTGGAGCCCTACGCCGCCAAGGGCATGCACGCGCCTTGCCTGTCCTCCGACGACTGTTCCGAAGAGGAGATCTGCGTCACCCGGGAGTTCCGCCGCCGGGCGCGAAGGGTGTTCTGGGCGGGCCCCGAAGGCGTGTGCGCCCGCTACACCACCGAGCACCGCCGCGTGCAGGTCACGATGAGCGTGTTCGAGGACAAGCTCGAGCTCATTCGCAGCGACTCGAGGGCCACGGTGGCGGCCAACAGCGTGCTGGGGGACCAGCTCGTGAACATCACGCCGGGCATGCGCGAGCCGCTGGGCCCCGACCGGCGCATCCAGTCCACGCCGTCGTTGTACGAGGACATCGAGCTGTTGCGGGAGCGTTTCGACGGGCTCACCGACAAGGTCGACAGCAGCCTTTCGGGCATCTCCAGCTTGTTCTCGGAGCTCAACGACGAGCGGACCATCTCCGCGGTGAAGGGGACGTTGGAGAATTTCGACACGATTACCCGCCAGGTCGCCGAAGGCCAGGGATTGGCCGGCGCGCTCTTGTCGGACGAGCAGTTCAAGCAGGAGTTCACCATGACGATCCGCAACCTGCGCGACACCGCCACCGGGGTGGATCGTTTCGTCCAACAGGCCAACAGCTCGCTCGGCAAGATCGACCGCGACCTGCAGCCGGCCATCAACGACGCTCGCCAGACGATGGCGAGCCTGCGCAAGCTCCTCGACGACCTCAAGGATCCGAAGAACAAGAGCGTCGCCAGCCGGCTCCTTTACGACGAAGAGGGCGAGATCGTGAAGGACCTGGAGGAGGCCCTCGCGGATCTGCAGGAGTTTGCGGAGACCGCGAAGGTGGTGGCCAAGCGGGTGGAGAAGGGAGAAGGGACCCTGGGCAAGCTCGTCAACGATCCGACGGCGCACGACGAGCTCGTCAAGATCCTCAGCAAGCTCGAGCGCAACAAGGCCTTCAAGCGGCTCACCCGCATCGTCATGGAGCTCGACGACGAGAGCGGCAAACAGAAGTGAGGGGATGCGTCGCGGGCTCGGCTCTTCGAGGCGGGGCGAGTGTCACGATCCGACCGGGTCGCGATCGTCGCCGAGGGCGGTGCTGAACTCGAGCACGCGGTCGGCGATCTCGTCGGAGAACTCGGCCGGAAGCGCGTGGCTGGCCTCCTGAATGACCATCCACGTCGCCCCCGGGATGCCGAACGCGACCTCCCGCATCGTGGCCAGCGGTACGAACCGATCCAGGGCGCCGGCCACCACCAGCGTCGGCACTCGAACCTGGCCGAGCACGTCGGCGGTGCAGTGGCGCGCCGCCTCTTGCAGCATCTCGATGAACAACTCGGGGTTCATCGCCGCCATCTGGTGGAGATAGAATTCGAAGTCGGCCAGGGGGATACGCTCGGCGTTGAGCTGCGTGCGCAACCCGACCACCTGGAGGACCTTGGACGGCAGGACGCGCCGCCACACGCGAAGGGTGAGGTCCTGAGCGTGGCGCGTGGCGGCGCGCACGATGGGCAGCACGTGCGCGAAGGCCTCCGTGCCCTGGAACTGGGCCAGGCACTTGCCCGACGGCCCGGCGAGCGAGACCAGGCCGGCGACCTTGGTGCGGTGGCGCTTGTAGAGCTCGAGCGCCACCTGAAAGCCCATGGAGAAGCCGACGACGACCGCGCGATCGATCTCCTGCGCCTCGAGCACCGCCGCGGCATCGTCGGCGAGGTCGTGCATGCCCAGGCGCCACGGTCGCGGCGGATCGGGTGATCGTCCGTGACCGCGGTAGTGCATCAACACCACGCGATGTTTTCGAGCCCACCGGGGGAGGATCCGACGGAAGGCCCAACCGCTGCAGCCGATGCCGTCG
This sequence comes from uncultured Nannocystaceae bacterium, assembly GCA_964650105.1. GTDB lineage: Bacteria > Myxococcota_A > Polyangia > Nannocystales > Nannocystaceae > CAZYSW01. Next base: position 2,251 of record CAZYSW010000144.1, on the reverse strand, counting down.
AGGATGAGGAGCGCCGACGCGTCACGGGCGCCCCAGGTTCGGACATACACCGAAGCACCGTCGTCGCGCTGGACGAACGTCTCCTCCGAAGCCGCCACGTCCGTGGTCGTCGGAGGGGAGTGGCGATCCGGCTGGTGAGCGTTCACACTCGCCGCCTTGGCACGGTCTCCTGCGGCGCTCCCTGCGACCGTTCAGGTCGGGGGGAACCCGACGCCGTTATTCGTTGCGCCCGCGTTCGTCATCCGGAGCGTCGTCGGCGATCTCGTTGACGCTCGGGTATTTCATGATGTCCTTGCGGGCGATTTTCCACGCCTTCTGGACGATCCAAGAAAGCGAACGGTCCTGGCGCGCCGCCTCCTCCTGGATTTCTTTGAGCATCTGCTCCGGGAAGTAGAGGCTTTGCTTACGCTTGTCCGAGCTGGCCATCGTGTCGGCAGTCTCCTGGCCGGGTAGGGCGAGAACTCGGTCGGAGGGTAGGGGAGGGTGTGATTTATTGTCAATGGCTATGAGCGGGTGGGGCGCAAAGATGCAGCTCCCTACCCCGTGGTACAGGCTGCCCGGGGTCGTCGCGGGCTCACCGGGGGCGCCGGGCGGCCCCAGCGGCCCTCAAACACCCAAATTTGCCCATTTACCCGAGAACGGCCAGGCTATACCTTTCGCCGTCCTACTCGAAGCCCCGAGGTGACGTCCCATGGCGTTGACACACGCGCAACTCGAGGAGTTCCGCAAGATCCTGCAAGAGAAGCGGGACAAGCTTCTGCACGAGGCCAAGCGCACGCTCGACAGCGAGATGGTCATAGAAGCCGACGAGCGCATGGACGAGGTGGACCAGGCCAGCAGCGAGTACATGCAGGCCTTCTCGTTCCGGTTGCGCGGGCGCGAGCGCTTCTTGATGGACAAGATCGAGCACGCCTTGCGCAAGATCGACGAAGGCACCTACGGCATCTGCGAGGAGTGCGAGGAGGCGATCTCGCTCAAGCGGCTGCAGGCGCGCCCCGAGGCGCAGCTCTGCATCCAGTGCAAGGAAGCCCAGGAGAAGGAAGAAGCGGTCTACGCGGAGGACTAGCGCGCTGCCGGGCCCCCAATGCAGCCCGTCTTGTTCACGTTGCCAGGTCTCGAGTGGGAGGTGCAGGCCTATGGCTTCTTCATCGGGCTCGCGCTCATCCTCGGTTGGATCATCAGCCTGAACCTCGCGCGGCGTGACCACCTGCCCGCCGACCAGCTCGGCAGCGTGTACGTGCTGTCGGCGGCAGTGGGGCTGTTCGGCGCGCGCGGGGTGTGGCTGTTGCAGCACCCGGAGTCGTTCGAGAGCTGGCGGTCGATCTTCGTCCTCCAGGCCGGCACCCTGGCTCCATTCGCGGGGATCGTGCTCGGTGCGCTGGTCAGCGGCGTGCTGGTCACCCTGCGCAAGATCCCCGTGAGCGTGTGGTACTGCGCGATCACGCCGGCCTTCGCGGTCGGCTTCGTGCTCGAACGCGTCGGAGCTTTCTTCGCAGGAACCGCCTACGGCCGCTACGCGCCCGATTCGCCCCTCGCGATACGCTTTCCGTCGGGCTCGCCAGCGTTCATCGAGCACCGCCGGACCCTGGAGATGCTGCTCCCCGCCGGCTCGAACGAGTCGCTGCCGGTCCACCCGACGCAGATCTACGCGGTCGCCCTGGGGTTGGTGGGGCTGGCCGGGGTGATGTGGCTGCGCCGACGTCGGGTGTTCTCCGGTCAGGTGTTTTTGGCCTACGCGATGTACTTCCTCGCCGTCCGGGCCTTCGTGGAGGAGCCGCTTCGCGCCGATGCGCCGGCGGGGGTCGTGGGTCCGCTGAACTCCGGTCAGATCGGTGCGGCGGTGGTGCTGGCGGTGCTCGCGGGGGTGTACTGGGCGCGGCGCGCCAAGGCGCGCGCCGAGCCCGGGAGCTTGCGGCTGTGGGAAGGCGGACGGTGGAGCCCGCGTCCGCCGAAGGCCGAGCCGGCCGACGCGGGCAGAGCGAAAGCGAAAAAGGGCGCCCACGAGGGCAGCGCGAAGGCCAAGAAGGGGGCCGACGAGGGCACCGCGAAGGCCGAAAAGGACACCGGGCGGTGAGCGACGCCCGCGTCCCGGTCATCTGCATTCACGGGGCGCTTCGGTCTCGCCTGGGCATGGTGCCGACGGCGTGGATGCTCGCTCGGCACGGGTTGTCGGCGCGCACGTTCGGCTATGCCACGCGAACGCGGACCCTCGAGCAGCACGCGGAGGCTCTGGCTCGATTCGTCCGGGCCT
>CAZYSW010000143.1:0-12061 GCA_964650105.1 uncultured Nannocystaceae bacterium | reverse complement strand
TCGTGTTGAGGACCACCCTCGACGCACAGACCGAGCGTGTCGTCGAGCGCGTCGAGGGCATGCTGAGCCGGGAGTGACGGACATGCTGAAGTACGTCTTCGCCGCCCTCCTCCTGGCCGCCGTCTGGACGACGGTGCTTCTGCTCGAGCTCCCCTTGTGGGTCGCGATCGTGTCCACGGTCGTCATCCTCGTCGTGCTCGGCAGCATCGTCCTGTACAAAATCGTGCGGGCCCGCAAGGCCGCACGGGAGATCGAGCGGGCGCTCGAAGCCCAGGCCGCGGCACAGGCTGCCAGCGCACGGCCCGATCTCCAGGCCGACATCAATGCCCTCCAGGCCGAGTTCATCAAGGCCATCGGCGCCCTCAAGGCGAGCAAGCTGGGCGGCAAGTCCGGCGGAGATGCCCTCTACGCCCTCCCCTGGTACGTCATCATCGGGCCTCCGGGCGCGGGCAAGAGCACGGCCCTGCGCAACTCGGGCCTGCGATTCCCCTATCTGTCGGCCTCGGGCGGCGGCGTCCAGGGCGTGGGCGGCACACGCAATTGCCAGTGGTGGATGACGAACGAGGCCGTCATCCTGGACACCGCGGGGCGTTACACCACCGAGGACGCGGACCGGGAGGAGTGGTTCGCGTTCCTCGACCTCGTCAAGAAGAACCGGCCCAAGCAGCCCATCAACGGGGTGCTGGTGGCCATCCCGGTCACCGATCTCGCCGAGGCACACCCCGAGGCGGTGCTCGCCCGCGCGCGTGAGATTCGAGCGCGCATCGACGAGGTCATGGGCCGGCTCGAAATGGTCTTGCCGGTCTACGTCCTCTTCACCAAGTGCGACCTCCTCCCGGGATTCGTGGAGACCTTCGAAGATCTCGGCCCGAACGATCGAGGGCAGATCTGGGGCTTCACCGCGCCCATCGCTCAACGCCGCAATCCCGGCGAGGTCTTCAAGGAGCACTTCGACGAGTTGGCGCAGATCATCGAGCAGCGCGCCATCCGACGCATGACCGAGGAGCGGCGCACCGAGGCGCGCGACCGCATCTACGCCTTTCCCCAGTACTTCGAGCCCCTCGGAACGAACCTCGCCATGTTCGTGGGCGAGATGATGGCCGAGAGCGTCTACACCGAGTCTCCGATCTTCCGGGGCGCGTACTTCACGAGCGGGACGCAGGAAGGGCGCCCCATCGATCGCATCATGAGCGCAGTCGCCGAGGCGTTCGGCATCCAGCCCCGCATGGCCACCACCGAAGCCGCGATCGAGGCCAAGAGCTACTTTCTGGGCGACGTCTTCTCCAAGGTCGTGTTTCCCGACAGACGGGTGGCCACCCGGAGCGCAGCCAGGCTGCGCCGCCAGGCCCTGATGGCCCACGGCATCGCGGCGCTCCTGTTGCTGTTCGGTGTCGGGTTGGCGGTGCTTCCGGCCCTGGGTTTCGAGAACAACCGCGAGCTCCTCGCGAGGACCGCCGCCGCCCTCGACCGCGTGCAGGAGCACTACGACGCGGACACGGTCGCGCCGATCCGCATCGAGCAGGTCGAGCCGCTGCGTGCGGTGGAGCGCGATTTGACGACGTACGAGAACGACGGCCCGCCGTTCGCGCTTCGCATGGGGATGTATCAGGGCGACAAGCTGGCATCCAAGCTCCGCGATCTCTACATCAGGACCGTTCGGGAGCAACTCGTCACCCCCCTCCTGCGCCTCGAGGTGAAGGACCTCGAGAAATTCGTCCAGAAGTACGCGCCGACGCAGGACCAACCGCCGCAGGCCGAGCACGACGAGGCCAAGAACACCCTGCGCCTCTACCTGCTGCTGACGGGTCCCTGGGACGAGCGGGAGCCCGGGCTGGACGAGGAACAGCGCGCCTGGCTCACCGCGGCGGTGGTGGAGCTGTGGGCCGAGCCCCTGGAGATGGCCGGCGACGTCGCCAGCAACGCCGCCATGTCGCAGGTGGCCGAGGCCTACGTCGAGATCCTCGCTGCGCACCCCGATCGGTACCTCCTCGAGCGCAACACCAAGTTGGTGGAGAACGTCCGCCGCATCCTCGCGCGCACCAACAGGCTCGACGCGTTGCTGGCCGAGGTCGTCCGCGACGTGGACGCGCAGGATCTCGATCTGCGGACGGTCACCGACAGCGACGTGCTCAAGAACGACAACCGCCTGGTGCGGGCGGCCTATACGAGGCAGGGCTGGGAGAACACGGTCCGCGACCGGCTCGAACAGCCGCTCGACTCGCTGATTGGCCAGGAATGGGTGCTCGGCCGCTCCATCGAGGAAGCCGAGCAAGATCGCGAACAGCAGGTCGCGCAGCTCCGCTCCCTCTACTTCGACAACTACATCCGAGAGTGGAAGCAGTTCCTCGGCGCGATCTATCTGGAAGCGCCCGTCGACTACCTGTCGGCCAAGCGGGTGTTCGAGGACCTCACGCGCGGTAGCGAGCCGCCGTTCGCCCGGCTCTCGCAGTACGTCCGCTATCACACGCATCTCCCGGACGCGCCCGTCCCCGAGGAGGAAGGCGGCGATCTCCTGGATCAGGCCGCCGAGGCGGGCACCAAGGCCGTCGCCAAGAAGGGCGGCAAGAATGCCGCGAAGGCCCTCGACGCGGGCAAGAAGCTCCTCGACAAGAAGAAGGGGGCGCGCGACAGCCTCCTCAAGACGGCAGCGGACGTCGAGGAGGCGTTCATCGGGCTGGCCAAGTTCGGATCCCCCGAACCCGCGCCGCCCGCAGCCGAGGGAGCCCCGCCTCCGCCCAGAGCCGCCGTGCCCCTCGATCGCTATCAGGAGGAGCTCAAGCGCGTACGCGATGCGCTGCAGGCCAAGATCGACCACGACGGCCCAGAGGAGACGACGGCGCTGATCAACGCCGTGAAGACGGCCAAGGGAACGGTCGACGGACTGATCAACGAGAGCGACACGCGCGGTTGGTCCACTCAGCTCCAAAAGTGGTTGCCGGTGCCGTTCAACGCGGTTTGGCAGCTCGCGGGCGAGTCGGCCAACGCCGACATCACTTCGCGCTGGTGCTCGGACGTGTACCAACCATTCAAGACGCTGCAAGCGCGGTACCCGTTCGCCACCAAGGGACGCGAGATCTCGATCCCGGTGTTCGTGGAGTTCTTTCGGCCCGAAACCGGCAAGCTGTGGGCGTACTACAACGACGCGCTCGCATCCCGAGTACCGCGCAAGCACGACCGATTCGAGATCGCCGGCACCGGTGCGGCGTCGCGTACCCACCTCAATCCGAAGGTGGCCGAGTTCCTCAACCGAGCCCACGACGTCACCACGGTCATGTTCCCCACCGGCAGCGATACGATGCGCGTCGACATGGACGTGATGATCTCCGACAACACGGCCGCGGCCGAGACGACGCTGGAGATCGACGGCAAGCTCATCAAACATCAGAACGGCCCGGGCCGATGGCAGCGCATGGTTTGGCCCGGTGAGAGCGACAATCCGGGAGCGGAGCTCGACACCCACGGCATGGGCGTGAACGGTGAGATCGCGCGTCGTGGCGCCTGGGGTTTCTTTGCCCTGCTGGAGGCCGGCACGGCCGACGGCTCGGCCACCAGCGACGTATTCGTCGTGAAGTGGGACCTTCGCGATCAGGACGCAGGCGTGGTCAAGATCAAGTTCCAGCCCCTCGAGGAGAACACTCCCTTCTTCGGCGTGCGCGACCGGGGCGTCGGATTTCTGGAAGTGTTCCGACATCCCGACCTCACTCCGCCCGCGCGGATCGTCGTCGGCGGACCGAGCTGCAGCGAGTAGGAGCGATTGCGATGCATCCCGCGATCGGCGTCTTCGGCAAGCTGCCCGCCCAGGGGGACTTCGTCGCACATCGCACCGTCGAGCCGGTGGTGCGCGGCTTCGAGGCGTGGCTCCAAACCGAGGTGGATCAGTGCGCGGCCAAGAATGTCGGCCAGCCTTCGACCACCACGCGCTTTTTCTACCGGGATCCCGAGGGGTCGGGCGCTCTGATCGGCGCGATGGCCCCCAGCCGCGACGCGGTGGGTCGACGTTTCCCGATCGCCGTGTTCGTGTCCGTGCCCGGCGCTGCGGCGGCGGAATCGTTCCCGTGGCTTCCTGCGGCGTATGCGCAGTTCCTGGAGGCCGCCGTCGCCCTGCTGCAGTCGACGGGGTCCATGCCGGCCGCGGAGCTGGTGACCGCAGCGCAGGAGCTTCCCCGCCCCGACGACGTCGCGCTCGAGCAGGCGCGCACCTGGACGCTGGAGGCCCTGGAGGCGACATCGGGTCAGGCCATCCTCGAGGCGTTGTTCGGGCCTGCGGTCGAGGGGGTCCGGTATCACGGGATCAACATGTTCTCCGCGGCTTGCCGTCGCGTGCGGGGCCACGAACGCGGCTTTGCCTCGATCATTCTGGAGTGCCCGGCGTCCGACGACGTGCAGCTCGCATTCTGGCTCCGGTATGCCCACGACCAGTTGCAGTGGCACAAGGCGCCTCCGAGCTCGTTCTGGAGCGGGATGGAGAGCTCCGACAACCGGCTCCTCGTCGCCCTGGGTGCGCCGGCGGGCGTCTTTCCGTTCCTGGCGGACATGGGGGCTCGAGCGGAGCGATTGTGGCCCATACGGACCACGAACCAGGCCAGCATCTCCGCAGGTCGTGGGGCGTTGCCGCCCCATCACCTGCAAGCACTCGATCTCCCCGCCCCCACCGCGGCCGCGCTCTTGCAAGCCCTCGCGCGATGAGGCACGGCGAAGCCCGGGTGAGCGGTGCGTGACCTGGCGCAGCACCCCGTCGAAGTGAGCATCACCCGCGTCCGGGCCGACTGTTCGAACTGCGTTTCATCGGTCGCATGGCCGTTCCCCCACTCTCGCGACCGTGTTAGCCTGCCGCGGCTCGAGGGTCGACGTCGGGCGCCACCCTCGAGTCGTGCAAACTACGGCGCCACCACTCGCCTGCGAGGACCCGCGATGGCCAAAGAAGGTTCGGTCGCTCCCAAGGAGCGCGTCAATATCGTCTACAAGTCCGCAACCGCCGGGGACGCGGAGGTCGAGCTGCCGCTCAAGATCCTCGCCATCGGCGACTACACCGGGAAGCCCGACGATCGGCAGCTCGAGGACCGAAAGCCGATCAACGTGGACAAGGACAACTTCAACGAGGTGATGGAGTCACACGGGCTCGGCGTCGACGTCAGCGTGGCGGATCGCCTCGGCAACGAGGAGGGCGCTCGCCTCGGTGTCTCGCTACAGTTCAAGTCGCTCGCCGACTTTACGCCCGAAGGCGTGATCAACCAGGTCCCCGAGCTGCAGAAGCTGATGGAGCTCCGCAATGCCCTGACGGCGCTCAAGGGTCCCCTCGGAAACAAGCCCCAGTTTCGCAAGCAGCTCCAAAAGCTGCTCCAGGACGAGCAGAGCCGCCAGAAGCTCATGGCCGAAATCGGATTGGGAGGTGGCGGAGACTGAGCCATACGGCTCTTCACCGCGTTCGCGAACACATTCGAAGGTGCGACGATGTCTGACGAACAAACGCTAGCCGAACCGACCGCCACCACGACCACCACCGAGACCTCGCTCCTCGACGAGCTCCTCGCAGAAGCGAAGGTCACCCCCGAGCAGGAGACCTATTCGATCGCCCGCCAGGGCGTCGAGGCCTTCATCAGCCAGGTCGTCACGGCGTCGGACAAGTACAGCAAGATCGACAACGCGGCCGTCGATGCAATGGTCGCGGAGATCGATCAACGCCTGTCGGCCCAGGTCAACGAGATCCTTCACCACCCCGACTTCCAGAAGTTGGAGTCCGCCTGGCGCGGCCTCAAGTACCTGATCGACAAGGTGAATTTCCGCGAGAACGTCCGCGTCGAGCTGCTCAACTGCTCGAAGCAGGATCTGATCGACGATTTCGAGGACTCGCCCGAGATCCCCAAGTCGGGGCTCTACCGGACCGTGTACTCGGCCGAGTACGGAACGTTCGGTGGCAAGCCGGTGGGCTTGATGGTCGCGAACTTCGACTTCGGCCCCGGACCTCAGGACATCCAGCTCCTGCAGAACGTGGCGGCGGTGGCCTCGATGGCGCACGCACCGTTCATCGCGAACGCCGGCCCGCAGTTCTTCGGCGAGGAGTCCTTCGAGAACCTCCCGCGCCTCAAGGACCTCAAGTCGCTGTTCGAGGGCCCCCAGTACGCGCGCTGGCACGCGTTCCGGGAGAGCGAGGACGCGCGGTACGTGGGCCTCACCCTGCCGCGGTTCTTGCTGAGACTGCCCTACGGGCAGGACACGATTCCGGTGAAATCGTTCAACTTCAACGAAGACGCCGTCGGGAAGCACGAGAACTACCTGTGGGGACCGTCGTCGTTCGCGTTCGCGACGCGAGTGGCCGACTCGTTCGCCAAGTACCGGTGGTGCCCCAACATCATCGGGCCACAGGCCGGCGGCGCGGTCGAGGACCTTCCGCTCCACCAATACGAGGCCATGGGCGAGATCCAGACCAAGATCCCCACCGAGGTTCAGCTCACCGAGCGCCGAGAGTTCGAGCTGTCCGAGGAAGGCTTCATCGGCCTGACCTTCCGCAAGGACTCGAACAACGCCGCGTTCTTCTCCGCCAATTCGTGTCAGAAGGCGAAGGTGTTCGCCGACACCGAGGAGGGGAAGGCCAGCGAGCTCAACTATCGGCTCGGTACCCAGCTCCCGTACATGTTCATCATCACTCGCCTGGCGCACTACCTGAAGGTGTTGCAGCGCGAGCAGATCGGAACGTGGAAGGAGCGGGCCGACCTCGAGCGCGAGCTCAACAACTGGATCAGCCAGTACGTGGCCGACATGGAAGACCCGGCACCGGCCGTGCGCTCGCGCCGTCCCCTCAGGGCCGCCAAGGTCACGGTCGAGGACGTCCCGGGGCAGCCGGGCTGGTACAGGTGCGGCCTTCAGGTTCGCCCGCACTTCAAGTACATGGGTGCATCGTTCACCTTGTCGCTGGTCGGCAAGCTGGACAAGAACTGAGAGGCGTCGCCCGTCAAACGGACCGCGGTCGACGCCCGCTCGGATGGTCGACCGCGGTCTTCGTTCGTCGTAGCCCCGGCTTCGGGGACGCATCGGAACCATGACCACGATCACCGCAGAGGCGCTCCGGCTCCAGGCCGACCCCTACCTGGCTCCGATCTCGGATGCCGCCCCCACGGGCTCCAACGCCAGCTTCGATCCTCGCTACGAAAGCCTGCGCTCGGGGATCGCCGCGCTCGATTCGCCGAGCGGGGGAGAGGTCGATTGGGCCGCCGTGGAGAAGACGGGTCGCGAGCTGCTGACCACCGCCAGCAAGGATCTGCTCGTCGCCAGCTACACGACCTACGCCCTGTTCGAAAACCACGGGCTGCCCGGTCTCGCGCTCGGCGTGGAGGTCTTGCGCGGGATCCTCGATCGCTACTGGGACGGGCTGTTTCCTCCTTTGCCTCGGATGCGTGGTCGAGGGAACGCGCTCGACTGGCTGGTGGCCAGGCTCGAGATCCGGCTACCTGCGTTGTCGCTGGTGCCCAGCGACCGACCGGCGCTGGAGCTGGTCATCGCCGGGTTCGGAGCGCTGGCCACGGAGGCTCGCGAGAAGCTCGGTGAGCACTGCCCAGGGATGCGGGGCGTGAGCGAGGCGCTCGAACGACTCGCGCTGACCTTCCCCGCGGAACCCACGAGCACGCCCGGCGGCCCGCCCCCGAGCGCCACGCCTGCGACGCGTACGCCTGCGACCGCTCCGGACCCCGCCCCTGCGGGAGCGACGAGCGACCTCGGGCCGGCGACCGTGCCCGCCCCCGCATCCGCGGGCGCCGACGCCCGAACTTCGGATCCCGTGGGGCGCGGTCCGGTCGAGCCCACGCCCGCGGCCGACGGCGACGCAGTCCGAGAGCCGCCCACCCCTCCCCCGGCGCCCGGCCGCGCGTCGACGTCCCAGCCCACCGCAGCCGACGACCCCCTCGCGGCTGCGAGGGCCGAGGCCGAGCGATGGCTCTCGCCGATCCGCGGGGCCGAGGCCGCGGGAGCCGATGCGCGCTACGAGCCGGAGTACGAGGCCGCGCGCAGCGAGGTCGGCAAGCTCGAAGCGGTGACCGGAGGCGAGCCGGAGTGGGCCGTGGTCGAACGATCGAGCGGGATCATCCTGGAGAAGAAGGCCAAGGATCTGCTGATGGCGTCGTACCTCGCCGTCGCGCGCCTGCAGCAGCACGGTCTGACGAGCCTCCCAACGTCACTCGTGGTGATCGACGGGTTGCTGGATCGATACGGCGATCGAATCTTCCCCAGCCGACCGCGAGGGCGAGGCAATGCCCTCGACTGGCTGGTGTCCCAGCTCGACCTCCGGCTGGGGGGAATCCAGCCCAAGCAAAGCGATCGCGCCGCACTACTGCTCGTCGAGAAGGCCGTCAAGGCGCTGTCGAGCCGAGCTCGCGACGCGCTCGGCGAGAACGCGCCCGCAATGGGCAGCTTGACCGAACGCGTGCAGCGGATGCTCCTGTCGGTCCCCGAGGTCGCGTCGCGACCGAAGCCCGCGCCCGAGCCGATGCCGACTCAGCCGCCCCCGGCACCCGCGCCTCCTTCGGCCACGCCCTCGGCAAGCGTGTCGACGGCCCGCCCCGTGATGCCCGCCCCCACCGCCACGGTGTCCGAGGGTGAGGACGTCGGCAGCTTTCTCCTGGAGACGGGTCGGAACCTCGTCACCGCCGCCGGGATCCTGCGTCGCGCACGGTCGTCGAACGCGACGGCGTATCGACTGCTGCGGGTGGGCCTTTGGTTGCACTTGCAGGGACCTCCCCCGTCCGACGCCGGAGGGAAGACGCAGATCCCCCCGCTGCCTGGCGCCCGACGGCAGCAATTCGAAACGATCGCCGCCAACCAAAAGTGGGAGGCGTTGCTCGAGGAGACCGAGTCCGCGGTGCAGCAGTTTCGATTCTGTCTGGACCTGAATCGGATGAGCCACACCGCGCTCGTGGGGCTCGGGCCGAGCCATGCCGAGGCGGCGACGGCCCTGGTCGCGGAGGTCGGAACGCTCCTGCGCCGCATGCCGGGCCTCGTCGACCTCACCGCAGCCGACGGATCGCCGCTGGCCGACGACGACACCCGACGATGGATCGACGAGCACGTGTCGTCGGCCCCGGCGTCGAGCCGACCGGCAGCGGACGGTGACGACGACGAGGCGTTCACGACGATCCGCGGGCTCCTGAAGGGGGGCAAGGGCGCCGACGCACTCACCGAGGCGAAGAAGCGGATCGATCACGCGCCCTCGGAGCGCGAGAGATTCATCCGCCGCCTGACGTTGGCGGAGATCTGCCTCGACGGCGGGCAGGCCCTGCTGGCCCGGGGCATGTTCGCCGCCCTGGAGCGTGAGCTCCAAGAGCGTGGCCTGACCGCGTGGGAGCCGGCTTTGGCCGGTCGGTGCCTGGAGGGCTTCGTTCGAAGCATCCGCGCCACCGCCAAGGCGGGGAAACCCTACGACGGCGCAGATGCGGTGTTCGAGCGGCTCTGCCTGGTCGATCCCGCGACCGCTGCCAAGTTGGCGACGTGAGGTGGCCCCATCGCGGGGAAATCCGCGCTCACCCGGGCCTGCGCGTGCGGGCCTCGCCACCCGCAGTGGGGACCGGTTCGCCGCGGACGCGGCCATTTGACTCCCGCGACTGCCCAAGGTGAGACTCCGGGCATGGGAACCGCCCGGTTCGCACCCTCCGTCTCCTCGTCGAGCTCCCTGCGCCGACTGGTCGCCGGCGCGCTTGCGGTTGCGCTGCTCGGTGCCGGCGTGCCGGCTCGAGCTGCCCTTTCGGCGCCCCAGGGGGAGATCGAGCGGCTCTTCCTCGAAGGGCAAAACCGCTTCGAGGAGAAGGACTACGCCGGAGCCGCCGATTCCTGGGGGCGGTTGCTCGAGCTCTTGCCCGAGTCCGGCGAGTACAAGGACACGCGAGAGACGCTCATCATCAACGTGCTCGACGCCCGCATCCAGGCCTTCCACGGGCTGCGCAAGGCGGATGGGAGCAAGGACATCGATCACCTGCGTCAGGGGAAGGCGCAGCTGACCACCTACTATGCGGAGTTCAAGCGGGTCCATGGTGATCGCGTCGCCGTCAGCACCGCGGTCCAGCAAAAGGGCGACGAGCTCGAGCAGCTCCTGGGGGCGGCCGAGGCGGCCCAGGGGCGGGAGAGCAGCTCCGACGAGACGTCGGACGACGACGGCGACGGCGGGACCCAACCGGTCGAGCCGACGACCAGCGGGGAGTCCGCTCCCGCGCCCATGATCATCGCGCCTCAGCGCGACGGGACCGGCCTGATCGCCGGTGGTGCGGTGGTCGGCGTTTTGGGCCTCGCCGCCTTCTCCATGATCCCGATCGGGGCGGTCCGGGGGAACCAAGCCGAGGAAGACTTGGGGCAGGCCAAGGCGATGAACGACAGCGTCGCCGAGGAGCGCGCCAACTTCGACGGCGAGCAGGCCAACGCGATCCTGATCTCGGGAGCCGTCCTCGCCCCGCTCTTGCTGGCGGGGAGCGCCACGATGATCGTCTTCGGGATCAAGTTCCGAAAGCGCGCTCAAGAGGAGCAGCTTCGCTCCGTGCGGAGTGCCGTGCTGGTGCCCTCGATCGGCAAGAGCTACGCCGGCTTCGCGTTGAGCGGTCGGTTCTGAGCTTCGGTCGCGGCCCTACGCTAAAAACCGAGATCTCACCCAAGGCGGGGGCGGCGGTGGCCCGACCTCGATGATGTCGGCGTCTTCGAGCTCGACGATCTCCTCGGTCTCCTGTACGGCAGCGGTCGCCAACATGGGCTCCGCGGCCCGTGTTCCGGTGGTGTGCGCGTGCGATCGGGTCTCCATCGGTCTCCCCTCCTCGTCGGACACCGGCGGTACGGTTTTTTTCGCCCGCTCGTCGAAAAACTGTAGTCGCCCATCGGTACGACAACGGGCTACAACGCCAGAAAACCGTCGCGAGTGGGGGCCTGCTCCCCCGATCTCGACCACGGGTAGGCGGCGGGTCCGCGCAGGCCCGGCCGGCCGCACCCTACTGCAGGAACCAAAAGAGGTGCTCGTAGTAGTGCGCATGCCAAGGAGGGCAGTGCGATGTGTCGATGCGCACCTCCCATCCGTCGCGCCCTTCCATGCAGGCATCTTGCTCGCCTTGGTGCCTGAAGAGCGTCGCACCTCGACAGGCGACACGAACCGCCTCCTCGACGCGTGCATCGTAGTTCGAGCGCAGGCCGAGGTTGATGCGTTGCTCGCATCGAGGAAATCTCCACCGGTTCTCGTCGGTTCGCTCCTTGCCCACGAGATCGAAATCGGTTTCGCCTCGCTTGCCCACACACGCCTCGATGTGGCCGCGATACCCGTAGAACCAGAACTCCACCACTGCCGCGACCGGTAGAACCCACCACCACCGGCCGCGTGAACGCGTGGTCGACCTCGGCGGATCGGTCTTCCGTGCTTCTTTGGCGAGATCCCCCCCGGACGTTGCGCTCGACGCCTCTGCGCTCGCCCCTACGCCGTGCCTCGACGAATTCTCGGCGGCGCCCCCTGGGCCCTCCGCAGCGTCCGCGGCTTCGTCTGGGTGGGGTGGATGGGTCATCGGCCTCGGGCGATAGCATCCCACGAACCGGCGGGACGCGAGCCCTTCTGCGCCCTCGACGCGGCCGGGTAGCGGCGATGTGTCGCGCTTTCACCGCGGACCGGGTGCCGGTCGCCCGGCGGCTTCTGTATAGTGTGCCAACTTGGGAGACTACCGACCCAGCAAGGCCCGGCGAGGGTGCGCGCCCTCGGCCGGGACCTCGAGAGGACGCAGACAACCAAACGAGACGGAGCGGAGATGACGGTCGCAGACGAGGGATGGATTCAGGAGTCGCTGGCCCGGCTCGAAGAGCTGGAGCAGCAAAAGGCTCAGCTCGAAGCGAGCGGGCGCACCGATGGGCTTGCGGAGATCGACGCGGAGATCCAGGCGCTCTATCAGGTCCTGGAGGCAGCCGCCGAAGAAGCCGAGGAGGGCGCCGGAAGCGAGGCTCCACCCGCCGACGAAGCCTCGTCTCCGTTCGCCGCCCCTGCCGCTGCCCCTGCCCTGGATGATGCATCGCCGTTCGGGGCCGCGGCCGAGGCTCCGGCCATGATGGCTGCGCCGGCCGA
>CAZYSW010000142.1:0-12268 GCA_964650105.1 uncultured Nannocystaceae bacterium | reverse complement strand
GTCGGCCACCCGCCGGCGCCGTGAAGCCGTCGCGCGCGCTCCGGGAGAGGCCGGCCTGTTCTTGGCCCTCGCACCCATGGACGGCGTCACCGACTGGGTGTACCGGGCGCTGTTGACCGACCTCGAGGAGGGCCGAAGCGGGATCAGCCTGTGCGTGTCCGAGTTCGTCCGCGTGACCCGAGACCCGGTCGCGCCGCACGTGCTGCTCCGCCACTGCCCCGAGCTCGCCTGGGGCAGCACGACCCGTGCCGGGGTCCCGGTGTTCGTCCAGCTCCTCGGAGGCGACCCGGTCCCCATGGCCCTCACGGCCAAGACGGCTGCCGAGCACGGGGCGCTCGGCATCGACCTCAACTTCGGATGTCCCGCCAAGACCGTGAACAATCACGACGGAGGTGCGACCATCCTCAAGGCCCCTCGCCGCGTCGAGGACATCGTGCGCGCGGTGAGGGACGCGATCCCCCCGCAGATCCCGGTCAGCGCGAAGATCCGCCTGGGCTGGGATTCGAGCGACGGCGTGGAGGACATCGCCCGGGCGGCCGAGGCGGGTGGTGCTGCGTGGCTGACGATCCATGCCCGCACGCGGCTGCAGCTCTACCGCCCGCCCGTGGACTGGCTCGCGATCGGTCGCGCTCGGGCGGCGGTGCGGATCCCGGTGGTGGCCAACGGCGACCTCTTCACCCCCGACGATCTGGTCCGCTGCGCGGAGCTCAGCGGCTGCGACGCCTTCATGATCGGTCGGGGTGCCATGGCCCGCCCCCACCTCTTTCGTCGCGCTCGCGGCCACGCCCACCCCGATCTCGACCTTCGGTGGCTGAGCGACCTGCTCGTCGAGTACGTCCGGCGCTTACGCGCCGCGGGTGCCCCCGAACGGGCCGCCCTCGGGCGCCTCAAGCAGTGGCTGCGCCTGGCCGCCCCCGCCTTCGACGAGGTCTCGACGCTGTTTCATCGCGTGAAGGTTCTGTCCGATCTCGGCGCCGCCGTGGCCGCCGTGCAGGAGGCCGGCGCGTGCTCGTGATCAGCCGCAGCCCAGGCCGTCGAGCACCAGGTCGTCGCCTTCTTCGCTCCACGAGGTGCCCAGGGGCTCGCTGAGGGTCCGAACGCGGGTCTTCACCTTGCGGCCCATGAACCCCAGTGCGGGCGTGGGATGTTGCACGGGGGTGCGCTTGACGTAGGCGGGGTGGAACACGACCCGCTCCAGACACCGCGGCGTTCGACGGACACGAACCCGCAGCACGCCGGTTTGCCGGGGGATCTCGTTGGTGTTCTCGAACAAAAAGTTGCCCAGCGAGTACGCGACGAGGGCCTCACCCCGCCGCTCGATGCCCTGCAACACGTGCGGGTGATGTCCGATCACCAGGTCCGCACCG
Organism: uncultured Nannocystaceae bacterium; assembly: GCA_964650105.1. GTDB lineage: Bacteria > Myxococcota_A > Polyangia > Nannocystales > Nannocystaceae > CAZYSW01. The sequence goes on along the minus strand of CAZYSW010000142.1, from coordinate 10,901 downwards.
GCGTCCACCAGCGCGTGCGCGGCCTGCTTCTGCGCGAGGCTCGGGGCATCGGCGTACTCGTCCCCCCAATGGACCAGCACGACGAGCAGGTCGTGCTCGGCCCGCGCTGCCTCGAGAAGCGGCCCGATCCGGTCCCCGATCTCCTTCGTGGTCAGATACGGGATGGTGGGCACCCCCTCCCGAAGCGGAGCGTTCGTCCGCGTGGTGATCGAGACGAACCCCAGGGTCCAGCCCCGACGGGTCAACGACTCGACCCTGAACGGAGAGCCCTCCTCGACGGCTGCCCCCAGTGGGGCCACCGCGATCTCCCGCAGGATCTCGGGGGTCTGCCGCACGCCGTCGAGCCGCATGTCGAACCAGTGGTTGTTGGCCAGGCTCACCGCCGCAAAGCCGGCCTCGGTCAGCAGCTCGGCGTGCTCCCGAGACGCTCCGAACTGGAACCTCGAGCCGATCGGGCTCTTCTCGGGAAGCTCGCGCACCAGGGGCGTCTCGAGGTTGCCGACCAGCACGTCCGACTGCAGCGCATCGAGCATGGCGGCGAAGACGGGATGGCCATTCTCGGGGATGGGATCGTAGCCCGTCGGCCGATACCGCCCGAAGATCACGTCGCCCACGAACGTCAGCTCGAGCGCCTCCGCAATCGCGGGTGCATCCGCCGACGGGCTCGGGATGTGGGGATCGACATCGGCGTCGATCGTCGGGGAAGCCGCATCGGCGAGCGCCGGCGTCGTCGGGGCGACGTCCGCCGGCGGCGACGGTATGGGCTGCGTCGGCACAGCGACGTCCGAGCTCGCGTTCGAGCACGAAGAAGACAGCGCCGCGGCGAGCCCCACCGAGATCAGGACGCTGGAAACGCGCGAGAGCATTGATCGAGGAGCCATGGATACTCTCCCTCCTGCTCGCTCACCAAGATCCGAACGCAAGCGGCCGCTGCGGGGCTCGTCTGTCGTACGCACGCCCGATGGTCGGCGGCACGCGTCGCCTCCAGCACCTTCACCGCGCGCGCGTCGGCACCTTCGGTCGCCACGAGTTGGGCCGCGACGGCCGACAGCATCGCCTCGCAGGCTTGATCGGCGGACGGCGGCGGTCGAGGCAGTCGATCCTCCACGCGCTCCCGGATCTCGAGGGCCGCGCGGTCGTAGTCCGGTTGATCCTGCACGCCCCGGGCCTGGTTGCCCACCCGGATGGTGCGCTGGCCGGGACCGGAATCGGACCGCGGCGGCGCTTCGACTTCGGGATTCGACGAGCTGCCCGATCCATCGGTGCGCGGACATCCGGTCACGATCGCCATCGTGGCCAGGACCGTCACGAGCCGGGGCACGGCACGCGATCGGGTCTTCGCGGGTCGTCGGCGCGACATCGGCTGCCAAGATACCCCAGGAACCGTGCGCAGGCCGGGCTACGCACCGAAGCCGCGGTCGGGCGTTCGGCCGAAGGACGTCAGCGGTTACCATGGGCCGCCATGCCGCGACTTCGAATTGGGTGGTCGACGTCCCGCGTCGGTGCGCTTTGCACGTTGCTGTGCCCGGCGGTGGCGCTGGCCGCCCCGACCGAGCCGGGGAGCCTCGCCAACCCGCTGGCCGAAGCTGCATCGTGTCAGAATTGCCACAGTTACCCGAACGCGGCCGTTCACGCGGCCGACCCCGTGTACGCGCCCTACTTCGGCTGGCAAGGCTCGATGATGGCCAACGCGGCACGCGATCCCGTGTTCTGGGCCGCGGTGGCGATCGCCGATCAAGACCATCCCGGGGAGACGGTGGATTGCATCCGCTGCCACTCGCCCAATGCATTCTTGGAGGGGCGCGGCGACGCGACCACCATCGACGCCCTGCAGCCCAAGGACCTCGACGGCGTGGGCTGCGAGCTGTGCCATCGCCTCGTCGACGACGGCGAGACCCCGGCCGGGAACGCTCGATACGCGATCGACGACATCGCGGTGGGCGGCGCCGTCCCCCGACGCGGGCCGTGGGACTACGACGACGGCGTGCCGATGCCCCCCCACCCCGCGCAGCACGACCCCTACACCGGAAGCAGCCGCCTGTGCGGAACGTGTCACGACGTCACCACGCCACGCGAGCGCGTGGACGAGCGCGGCCAGCCGATGGGGATCCTCTTCAACGAGCAACGCACCTACAGCGAGTGGCTCGGAAGCGAGTACGCCGTGCCGGGTCCCACCTTCGCGTCGTGCCAGGACTGCCACATGCCGGCGGTCGACGACATGCCCGGGTGCCAAAGCCACGTCGATCAGTACGCACACCCGACGGGGGGACGCCGACACGACCTGCTCGGCGCCAACCGTTTCATGCTCGAGCTGCTTCGCGCCGAGTACGGCGACGCCGGAACCGGCGAGATCGTGGATTTCTTCTGGACCAACGCCATCGAGCGCATGGACGAATTCCTGGCGTCGGCCGCCACGCTGCACGTCGAGGGTCCGTCGAGCGTGGACCTCGCCGAGGGACTCGCTCCTTTGACCACGACGGTCACCAACGAGACCGGGCACAAGCTCCCGACCGGCTACTCGGAGGGGCGGGTGATGTGGCTCGAAGTGATCGCGACCTACCGCGGCGAGGTCGTCTTCAGCTCCGGGGCCTGGGATCAGCGCAGCGGCACCATGCAGGACGATCCGCTCCTGCGGACCTATCGAGCCGTCGCCGAGGATCATACCGACGGCGCGGTCTTCCACCTGTTGCGCAACGATCGGTGGGTCGAGGACACGCGAATCCCGCCCAAAGGTCTGCAACCGAACGTCGAGACCGATCCGGTGGGCGATCGCTACAGCTTGCTCGACGACGGCACGTGGCCCAACTTCGACACGTACACGTACGTGTTCGGAGGCCGGCCCGACGTGGTGGACGCGACCCCCGAGGATCTGGACGACGACGTGCTGGAGGTACGGGTACGCCTCCTGTACCTGATCAACACGGCCGAGTACATCCGGTTCCTCGCCGAGGAGAACCGGACCAACGGCGCCGGTGACCACGTCGCGATGCTGTTCGACACGGCCGGGGGCGCGACGCCGGTGGTGCTCGCCACGCAGACCCTGACGATCCCCATCGACGGCTTCGGTCCTGGGGTCGGTGAGACGTCAACCACGGGCGAGTCCGAGTCGACCGGGGCGACCGTGACCGCCGACGGCACCGCCGACGGAGGCTCGACCTCGTCGGCTTCGGCGACGGACACCGACGGCGGTGCCCCGATGACCGGAGGCGACGGCTGTGGGTGCCGGACCGGTTCGGGCCGGCATGCGGCGGCCGTGCTCGTCGGTCTCGTGCTGTTCGGGCGTCGCCGTCGCGGTCCGTGACGCGCGCACGGGCGACGGGGGCAGCGGAGCCGACGTCGGGCCTCACTCAATTGGGCGCCAGGCGATAGACCCGACCGTCGCTGAACGGCAGGCCGGGTGCGGGGATGACCGCGGTCGTCACGAAGACGTCACCGTACGCATTCCAGCCGCCGCCGAGCAATCGATCCTCGGAGTCGAAGACCTCGCCCAGATCGGTGGCGTCGTTGCCGTCCCAGTAGACGCCCCAGATCCGACCCGAACAGTAGTCCCCGTAGAAGAACACGCCATCCCATCCGGGGACCTCGCACGAACGGTAGATCCCCAGCGCGGTGATCGAGCAGCCCAACTGATGGTTGTACTCGGCGATCGGCGCCACGAGCCCGGCGCTGTTTTCCTGGTTGGGACCCGCGTTCGTGTCGCACTGAGGGTCGTTGAAGCAGTGATTTCCCTCGAGGTCGCTCCAGCCGTAATCCTTGCCGGCTTCCACGACGTTCACCTCTTCCCAGGTGCCCTGGCCCACGTCGCCGAGATACAGCCTGCCGTTGTCGGGATCGAAGTAGAAGCGCCACGGATTGCGGAACCCCAGCGCCCACACCTCCGGAGCGACGTTCGCATCGTTCACGAACGGGTTGTCGGGCGGAATCGTGTAGTCGAAGGGCCCGAGCGCCTGGCATCCGTTCACGCACGCCTGCGGCGTGTCCGGTTGGCCGTCCGGATCGACACCGATGCGGAGCATCTTCGCCAAGATGACCGAAGGGTTGCGTCCGGTATTGAACGCGTCGTCGGCCTGACCGCCGTCTCCGGTGGCGAAGTAGAGGTACCCGTCGGGGCCGAACGCGATCATTCCCCCGTTGTGGTTGGCCGCCGGCTGATCGGCCGCGATCACCACGCGCGCACTGGACATGTCGACCGTCTCGTCGGGGCCGACGGTGTACTCCTCCACCGTCGTGGCCGGGCTGTTTCCTCCGCTGGCGGGGCTGTAGGAGACGTACACCCGCGGGTCGCGCGGGTAGTCCGGGTGGAACGCGAACCCCAGCAGGCCGCGCTCGTCACCGACGGTCGTGTTGCCGGCTCCCGCCACGTCGACGTGCAGCCACACGTCTCGAGGCGCCTCGGTCTGTCCGGGCTCGAGGATCCGGATGTCCCCCGACTGCTCGACCACGAACAACCGATCGGGCTCGGTCGGATGACCGACGGCGAGGACCGGTCGGTTGAAGCCGCTGCCGACGAGTTGCAGGGTCACCCCCGGCGTCCCCTCCACGGGCGTGTACGGGCACACCGGCGATCCCGTGGTGTCGCTGGTTTCGGTGCTCGAGCTCGGCCCCGTCGGACCCGCGCTGGTGTCCGTCGGGTCCGGCCCCGTCATACCGCTGGCGTTCGTGGCCGCGTTCGTGTCGGCGCTCGTGCCTTCGGTCGCCGCGCTGGTCCCCGAGCTGTCGTGCATGCTCTGCTCGCCACCCGAGTCGTTGCAGGCGACGCCGAGGGCAGCGATGGTCACCAACGAAAACCAGGTACGGGTCGGCATGGGTCCTCCACGACCGGTGGCTGCCCGCCACCGCCGGAGGCGACCCTAACACGGAAGGCATCTCAGCGCTTCTTCGCCACGCAGAAGGACTGCGGGCGTTCGTTGAGCATGGGAGATCGCGTTATTTTTCGCGATGGATCCCACACCTTGTTGCCGGCGATCCACAGCGCTGCACCTCCGGCGACGGCCCTGGCCTGCGCCTCGGTGGGCATCTGCCACCCGCTCACGCCGCCGAACTTCTCCGCCGCGAGGCTGCTGCAGCGCTTGTTGGCCTGCGCGAACGCCTGCACGCCGGGATTGACGCGCGTCACCAGCAACCCGCCCTTTTCCTTCACCTTCTTCGGATCGAACTTCGGGCGAGGCTTGGTGCCACCGCCTGTCTTGCCCCCGCCGTCGTCCTTGGAGCCACCTTCGTCCTCGGCTCCCCCGTCGTCGCCTCCGGAGGGCGTTCCATCGTCGGCTGCCGCGCCACCGCCGTCGGCCCCTGCGTCCTCGCCTTCGTTCTCGCCGCCCTCGCCGGCGGCTCCACCCTCGGCTCCGGCATCGCCGCCCTCGGCCTGTCCCCCCTCGGCCTGTCCCCCCTCGGCTTGCCCTCCCTCGGCTCCGGCAGCACCACCGTCGGCCGCGGCATCCCCCGCCTCGCCGTCGTCGGCGGCCTTGCCCTCGTCGGCCGCCTTGCCGTCGTCGGCGGCCTTGCCCTCGTCGGCCGCCTGGCCCTCGTCGGCCGCCTGGCCCTCGCCGGCGGCCTGGCCGTCATCGGCGGCCGCCGCCTCGTCCCCCGCGCTCGCGGACGCGTCGGCGACCGTGTCCCCGGAGGCGTTCATCTGCCTCATCAGAATCCAGCCGCCCCCACCGAGCACGGCGAGCCCGAAGACGAGCCCCACGACGAGCAGCCCCTTGCCGCCACCGATGTTGGTCTGCGGCCGCTCCTCGGCCACGTTCCAGCTCGGCTGATCTCCACCCAGGGTCGGACCGGCGGCAGAGGGCACCCCCCGCACCTCGTTGGTCCAAGTGCTCGCGCCCGCGGGCGTCGGCAAAGACGAGGCGTGTCCGCCCATGGGCATCGGGGTCGATCCCGGAACGCTGGCGATGGTTCCGCCCGGTGCCGGCGCGGGGACGGGGCTCGCCCCCGCGATGGCCGCGTGGGGGTTCTCGAAGGGCGCCAGGGCGTCCGACAGCGACTGCGCCGTCGGCCACCGCTCGGCGGGGTTCTTGCGCAAACATCGTGCGACCACCTCGACGAGCCCCGGCGGAACGTGGGGCGCCACCTCCTGCAGCGGCGGGGGCTCGCGCATCGAGACGTTCATCAACGTCGCGGCCATGGTGGGCCCCGCGAACGGATTGCGGCCACTGAGCGCCCAGTACAAGATCACGCCCATCGCCCAGATGTCGGTGCGTCCGTCCACCTGAGCCGCGCCTTCGGTCTGCTCGGGCGACATGTACTCGGGCGTCCCCATCAGCACGCCCACGCCGGTCTTGCCGGCTTGCTCGCCCTCGGTGAACTTCGAGATCCCGAAGTCCATCAACTTGACCAGCAGCTTCCCGGGTTCGGGTTGGTGCAAGAAGATGTTCTCGGGCTTGAGATCGCGGTGAATGATCCCTGCGTCGTGGGCCGCGGCCAGGCCGATCAACGCCTGCCGGATCACCATCACCACCGTCCCGGGGTCGAGCGGTCCGTTCTTTTGGATGTGGTCGGCGAAGTCGCTCCCCTTCAACATCTCCATGACGATGTAGGGGCCCAGCGTGCTCTTGCCGAGATCGAGGATGTCGCAGATGTGCTTGCTGCCGATGCGACCCGCCGCGGTCGCTTCGTTGCGGAAGCGCGCCAGCACCCCCTCGTCGCGGGAGAACTGCACGTGCATCACCTTGATGGCGACCCGCTTCTTGACGAGGACGTTCTCCGCCATCCACACGGCACCCATCCCGCCCTCGCCGAGCTGCTTGACCAGCCGAAACTTGCCGTCGAGGATCCGCCCTTCGAGGGGCAGGAGCTTCTCGGTGCTCGGACACAGAAGGATGTCCTCGGGGTGAGCCTGGCCGCAATACGGACAGGCTCCCAGCGGTGCGCCGGTGCCGGCCATGCGTGCGTGTTTCTATCACGGACGCCCGGCCGAGATCCGTGGCCGCCACCGCACCGCGATGCCAGCCGATCTCGCGGGAATGGTCCGGGGGCGTCGGGGTGTGCCGAATGCGCCGAATGTCGCGACAGCGAGCACGCCGCGGGGCACTGATTCGGCGAGGCCCCGCGTCCGACCTCGGCGGCGAACCCGAGGGTACGGCCTTGCACGCCGCGGTTGGGGCATGCACCTTTTTTCGAGGCGACAGCCCGAGTCCGCCATGACCGATCCCCTCCATCCCCGGCGACCCACGATCCCGCATCCCACGAGGGCCGTACGCCCGGGGCTCGTCGTCCCGCTCTTCGCCCTCGCGATCGTCGGGGGCTGCGATCGGATGGATCGGCGGCTTCCCGATCCGCCACCCCCGGTTGCGAGCACGCCCCCGGCCGACGAGGTCGTCCCGGCACGCACCGCCTCGGACCCTCCTGCGGGCGAGACGACCCCCGCGGTCGATCCCACGGCCATGACGCCCAAGGTCGAGGCCCCACCGCCGGGCGCGCGAACCCAGGACGAAAACAACACCATCGCCGTGTTCGAAGCCGCGGCACCGGCCACGGTGTTCGTGACCCAAAGCCAGCTCATCGTCGATCGCTGGTCGATGCGCGCGGCCGAGGTACCCGCCGGTGCCGGCACGGGCTTCATCTGGGACGAAGAGGGGCACATCGTCACCAACTGCCACGTCGTGCTCCCCAACTGCGACGCCCGGCGTCGCACCAAGCCCAAGCTCGAGGTCACGCTCTTCGACCAGAAGACCCATCCCGCGGAGCTGGTGGGCTGGGATGCCGCCAAGGACATCGCGGTCCTGAAGATCGAGACGCCGCAAAAGCTGGTCCCCATCCGACGTCCTCCCAAGGACTACAAGGTCTCGGTCGGTCAAAAGACCATCGCGATCGGCAATCCGTTCGGCCTCGACCACACGCTCACCACCGGCGTGGTGTCGGCGCTGGGCCGCGAGGTGAAAGGCGTCGGCGGGCTCACCATCCGCGACATGATCCAGACCGACGCCGCGATCAACCCCGGCAACTCCGGTGGGCCGCTGCTCGACTCGCAGGGTCAGCTCATCGGGATGAACACCATGATCTTCAGCTCGAGTGGGAGCTCGGCCGGGATCGGCTTCGCGGTCCCCGTGGCGACGATCCAGCGACTGGTGCCCCAGCTCATCCGGACCGGGAAGGCGGAGCGCGTGGGCCTGGGGATCGCGATCCTCGAGGATTCCTTCGCCGCTCGCCTGGGCATCGAGGGCGTGATCATCGATCGGGTTCCCCCCGCGTCGCCGGCCGCGAAGGCGGGGATCCGCCCGCTGATCGTCGACCGCTCCGGCTACGCGTTCGACGTCATCGTCGGCGTGGACGACAAGCGCATCCGCAACTACGACGACCTGTACGGCGCCATGGAGCCCTACCAGGAGGGCGACAGGGCCCGCATCTCCATCCGCCGTTTCCCCAAGGACGAGCTCCTCACCTTCGAAATCGAGCTCACGAAGCTGTGAGCCCGGAACCGGACCCCGGAGCCGGAAACCGGAGCGGGAGCCGGAAGCCGGGAGCGGAAGGGATGAAGTGGCCGGGAGAGCTCGGTGCGGCGGTGCTGATGGAGGAGACCGACGTGCGGGGCCTGCTCAGGCGGGCTCGATGCGGGAGCCTGCTCGGGAGTGGACGTCAGGGGGTCGAGAAAGGAGGCCGGTCTTCTCGCCGTGGTCGGGCTTACGCTCGCCACCGATGGGTATGAACCCAGCAACAACGCGGTCAAAGCCGGTGGAGCTGCAACCGCCTCGACGGGGCCGCCGCGGCGGCATCCCCGAGCACGCGACGTCCACCGGGGGGCTGCTGGCAGGGCCTACGCCACCGTCTTCCGTCGACGCGCGCTGCGTTGCTCGACGCTCGAAAGATGCGCGCGCCGACGCGGCGAGCGTTCTCGTCCCACGCGACTTCTCCGAGACCCTGCTAGGCTAGGTGGATGGATCTGCTCGCTCGGGGGATCAATGTCCAGCAGGACATTCGCGTCGTGGCCGCGACGACGACGGAGCTGACGCGGGAGGCGTGCGGTCGTCACGAGCTGCGCGGGGCCGAGGCGGTGGTGCTCGGCCGGGCGCTGACGGCGGGCTGCCTCTTGGCGACGCTGACCAAAAGCAGCGAGGAGCGGGTCCGGATCCAGATCACCAGCGAGGGACTCCTGGGGCGAATCCTCGTCGATGCCCGGGGCGACGGCAGCGTCCGGGGATGCCTGGAACGTCGTCTCGAGGCCGTCGCCGAGCCGCGGGAAGGCGGCTGGCGGCCCTCGGTCGGTCACCTGGTGGGGCGCACCGGCAACCTGGTGGTCACGCGCGACCTCGGCCTCGAGAACACCTACCAGGGGGTCGTCGCCCTGCGCTCGGGTGAGATCGATCTCGACGTCGAGCGCTACCTCTCCGACTCGGAGCAGCTCCCCTCCGCGATGGTGTGCGAGGTCCTCCTCGACGCCAACGGCGACGTCCTGCGCGCCGCCGGCATCCTGTGCCAGACCTTCCCCGGTGCCGATCCGGTCCGCCTCGACGAGGTGCGGGCCACGCTGCACAGCAGCGCCTTGCGAGACCTGCTGTTGCAGGAACGCCAGCCTCGAGAGCTGATGGGCTTCGCGCTCCTCGGCGAGCCCTTCGACAGCAAAGCCGAGGAGACCCTGGCCTTCCGTTGCAACTGCGGTCGAGAGCGCGCCATCGCCGTCGTCTCCACCTTGGGCGCCGACGACATCGAAGCGCTCGCCAACGAGCCGGGCCCAACCGAGGTCCGGTGCAGCTATTGCGGCGCGTCCTACGAGCTGTCGGCCGACGAGTTGCTCGATCTTGCCAGCCGGCTCCGCCAGCAGCGAAGCTGAGCCGCGCCCGCAGCTCCGGATCGGTGACGTCCAACAAGCCCATTCGCTTCCGCGTCGTCCCGCAGGAGGAAGGGATGATGCTCGCGAACCTGCTCGCCCGTCGATTGCCGGACGTGGACGTCGCCAAGGGTCGCGCGCTGGTGAAAGCCGGAGGCGTGTACGTGGGGCACCTGCGGATCCGGGTGCCCACCGTGCGCGTGGTCCCCGGGGAGCGCATCACCGTCTGGCCCCAGGCTTTGCACGACGAGGAGCTCCCGCTGTCGATCCTGTCGTTCGTGCATCGCGACGAGACGTTCGTGGTGCTGGACAAGCCCGCGGGGATTCCCGTCGCCGCGACGCGCCAGAGCGCCCGCGGCACCTTGGCGGAAGCCTTGCGCCGGTACCTCGAGCAATCGGGCTGGGTGCGCCCCTACGTCGGTGTGGTGCATCGCCTCGATCGCGGCGCGAGCGGGCTCGTCCTGTTCACGATCCGCGACATCGCCAACAAGAGCCTCCACAAGCAGTTCGTCGAGCATCGCATCGAGCGGTTCTATCGCCTGCGCGTGCACGGTGACGCACCGCCCGAGGCCACCTGCGCGGTGCCCATCCTCGAACGCTCCGGCGGTGCGCGTGCCGCCGAGCACGGCGAATCGCGCGCCAAACCGGCCTTCACGTCCTTTCGCCGCCTCGACCCGCGCACACCGATGAAAGGCACGTCCCTGCTCGAAGCGATCCCCCAGACGGGCCGCACCCATCAGATCCGGATCCACGCCGCGGCCCTCGGCTTGCCCCTCGTCGGCGACCGCCGTCACGGCGATCCCGAAGATCCCGCTCCCCGCCTCTTCCTGCACGCCGCCCGCCTCCGCTTCGAGCACCCCCGCACCGGCGCCCCCCTCGACCTCCGCGCCCCGCTCCCCGACTGGGCAACGACGCCGGACGACCTCACCCCCTGAGCACGCCCCGCCCCGTCGTCGGGCTCCTTTCATGGCAGGTATCCGGTGAAACAACCGCGTCGTGACTGCGCGGGATGCCGGAGCTAAGCCTCGTCTGGTAGCTGGCCGAGGGCAATGCGGCGGAAGCGAGAAGCCGCTGAGTCTCGTCCTTCTCGAGGGTCTGCTTGAAGTAGGCGGGCGCGAGTTCGAGGACACGCGAG
>CAZYSW010000141.1:0-12272 GCA_964650105.1 uncultured Nannocystaceae bacterium | reverse complement strand
CTCGCTGATCGTCGTCCCGCTGGTGGTGAACACGCGGGTGCTCGGGGCGCTGAACCTGTTTCGCGCGGCCGGGAGCATCCCGTTTTCGAGAAAGGACGTCCGCCTCGTTCAGGAGGTCTCGGCCGCCGCGGCCATGGCCCTGGAAAACGCCCACTTGTATCGCGAAGCGCAGCAAGCCGCCCGCCGCAAGGACGAGTTCCTCGCGATGCTGGGTCACGAGCTCCGCAACCCGCTGGCCCCCATCGTCACCGCTCTGGAGCTGCTCCGTCACCAGCGGTCGCCGGCGCTCGGACGGGAGTTCGACGTCATCGAACGCCAGATCTCCCATCTTCTGCACCTGGTCGACGATCTCCTCGACGTCTCGCGGATCACCCAGGGCAAGCTGGAGCTGCACCCCAAGCCAGTCGAGGTGGCGAACCTGGTCACCGAGGCGGTCGAGCAGGCGAGCCCGCTGCTCGAGCGGCATCGCCATCGATTCGTGCAGAAGGTGCCCGACAAGGGACTGCGCGTGAGGGCCGACCCGCACCGCATGGCTCAGGTCCTCTCGAACCTCCTCACCAACGCCGCCAAGTACACGCCGGAAGGAGGCACCATCGTCCTCGAAGCCCGGCAGGACGGCGGCCGTGTCCTCATCTCGGTCGAAGACGACGGCATCGGCATTCCGGCGGACCTCTTCCCGAGGTTGTTCGATCCCTTCTCACAGGGCACCCAGAGCATCGATCGCGCGCGGGGAGGGCTCGGGCTGGGCCTCGCCATCGTCAAGAGTCTCGTCGAGCTGCACGACGGCACCATCGAGGTCGCCAGCCCGGGACCGGATCGCGGCAGCCGCTTCACCATCTGCCTACCCCGGCTCGTCACCGGCCTGGAGATCCCGGCCGTCGACACGCAACGGCCCGCCATGCCCGTGGCGCCCCTTCGGATCCTCGTCGTGGACGACAACCGCGACGCCGCCCAGACCCTCCACGATCTCCTCGAGCAGCAAGGTCACGCGGTGAAGATCGCCACCGACGGGCCGAGCGCTCTGCGCGTCGCCTCCGAGTTCACGCCGGACGCCGCGCTACTCGACATCGGCCTCCCCGTGATGGACGGATACGAGCTCGGCGCCCGGCTCCGGCAGATCCTCGACCCACCCCCGCGCCTCATCGCGATCACGGGCTACGGCCTCGTCACCGATCAGCGCAGGTCGGAGGAGGCCGGCTTCGAGGCCCACCCCGGCAAGCCCGTCTCCACCCCCGCCCGGTGGGCCGCCATCGAGCGCCTCCCCGCCCCCCCCCCGCCCTGAGCGCCCCGAGTCCGGGTCCAGGTCCGGGATTTCGGGTCCAGGTCCGGATCGGATCCCGTTCCGGATTCCGGAGCCTGTTCCGAGCTCCGGCTCCGGGTCCAGGTCCGACTCCGGCTCCGGGCTCCGGATCCGGTTCCGGATTCCGGAGCCTGTCTTGAGCTCCGGCGACGGCTACACGGCTCCGGCTCCGGGTCCGGGTCCGGGTTCGGGTTCGGGTTCGGGTTCGGGGGCGTGCGGGATCCGGTTCGGATCTCGGTTCATTGCTCGGGTTCGTCGGCGGGGGGGCCCTCGACGGGAGCGACTTGCTCCGGGGGCTCGGCCCGGGCTTCGCGCTGATCCGAGGACGGCGGCGCCTTTGCGTCCTTGGTCGCCTCCGGGGCTTTGGTAGGGTCCACCTTGGCCGGCGTCGGGCCCGTGTGCTGCCCGCAGGCTCCGGCGAGGGTGAGGGCCGAGGCCGTGACGGCAATCGCGATCCGATGCATGGGTATCCTCGGGTATTCCGCGGGGTGGAGCATGGTCTTGGAGCCGGTGCACACGCCGGAGGGTGCACTCCCCGGGGATCGGTAACGTCGCGGGGGTGAGCCCACGGTCGGGGGCGCCGCCGCCGAGGCGCGAGACCGAGGGGATCTCGGGCATGGTTCGCGCGTCGACCAACGCAGCCATCGGCGGCGGGACGGGGTCGTCGCCTCGCGGGACTTCTCCGAGACCCTGCTAGAGTTACGGCCCTCGTGCTGCGGGCTGGCCAAAAGCTCGGCAAGTACAAAATCCACCGCCGTCTGGCGCAGGGCGGATTCGGGGCCGTGTACGCCGCGCGCGACACCGTCGAAGGCATCTCGGTGGCGCTGAAGATCCCGGTGCGCCGCATCGACGACGAGGCCCTGTCCGACTTTCGGCGCGAGGTCCGGCTCGCCAACCGCCTCGAGCACCCCAACGTGCTCCCGATCAAGAACGCCGACGTGATCGACGGGACGTTCGCGATCGCCTACCCGCTCGGCGAGGAGACGCTCGAGGAGCGGCTCGGCCGGCGCATCGCCGTTCGAACCGTGCTCGACGTGGCCGAGCAGATGCTGTCGGCGCTCGCCCACGCGCACGAGCACAACATCATTCATTGCGACGTGAAGCCCGACAACATGATCCTCTTCGAAGGGGATCGTCTGCGGCTGAGCGACTTCGGCATCGCCAAGGTCGCGCAGCGGACCGTCGAAGCCTCCGCGTCGGGATCGCTGGGCTATATGGCTCCCGAGCAGGCGCTCGGCCGCCCCTCGACGCGCTCGGACGTGTTCTCGGCCGGGCTCGTCATCTATCGCATGTTGACCGGCGAGCTCCCCCAATGGCCGTTCGACTGGCCGCCTCCGGGCTACGATCGTCTGCGCCGCGTCGCGCCCGAGATGGTCCCGTTCCTCCGCCGCGCGCTGGAGGTCGACACCCGCAAGCGTTACCGCGACGCCGGACGCATGCTGGCGGCATTTCGCGGGATCAAGCGAAAGATGCTGCTGCGACGCGCCGTGAGGCGCCGTAACGGTGCGCACCCCGGGGACACCGAACGCGAGCGAGACTGGCGAGCGATCCGGCTGCGGCAGTTCAAGCAGCGCTTCGGCAAGTCGCTGTGCCTCGATCACACCTGCGAGCATTGTGACCAGCCGGTCGACGAGCGCATGCACGCCTGCCCCTGGTGCGGTACGACACCCACCCCCGCGGTGGGAGAGAGCTCGTTCCCCGCCGCCTGCCCGCGTTGCCGCCGTGGCGTCAAGCTCGACTGGCACTACTGTCCGTGGTGCTACGGGGCGAAGATCGGGCCGCTGTCGGGCCGCAGTTTCACCGATCGGCGTTACGTCCGTCGCTGCACCAATCGCGCCTGCACCCGCAAACAGCTCATGCCGTTCATGCGATACTGCCCGTGGTGTCGGACGAAGGTGCGCCTGACCTGGCCTCTGGGCGACTCCCGGGAGGACTGCTCGTCGTGCGGTCAGCGGGTCGCGCGGGGGTTTTGGAGTCATTGCGCGTGGTGTGGAACATCGCTCGGTGAACGCTGAACGTGACGCAGACCCCCGACAAGACGGCCGCCCCGAGCACCGCGCTCTTCCTCGACGCGCACATGGACGAGCCCCGCGTGCTGCAGACGGATGACGGCGAGATCGCGGTGGTGTCTCGCCGCTCGCCGGACCGGGAGCCGCCCCACAACGAGGACGCCGCGATCGTGCTGGTCCGTTCCGATGGATTGGTCCTGGCCGTCGCCGATGGGCTGGGGGGCGTTCCGGGGGGCAAGATGGCCGCGAAGACCGCGATCGAGACCCTCCGGCAAACGATCGAAGCGAGCACCGACAACCTGCGCGAGGCCATCATGAATGGCGTCGAGCAGGCCAACGATGCCGTCCGTGGCGAGAGCGGCACCGGTCAGACCACGCTGCTCGTGGCCGAGATCCGACAGCGACGGATCCGGACCTACAACGTCGGCGACTCCGCGGCCCTGGTCGTGGGCCAGCGCGGCCGCATCAAGCTGCGCACGCTCGCCCACTCCCCGGTCGGCTATGGCGTCGCCGCGGGCCTCATCGGCGAGGAAGAAGCCATGCACCACGAGGATCGACACTACGTGTCGAACACCGTGGGCGCCGGAGGCATGCGCATCGAGGTCAGCGCCGAGCACGAGCTCGATCCCCTCGACACCGTCGTGCTGGGAAGCGATGGTCTCTACGACAACCTGCGCCACGAAGAGATCGCCGAGCTCGTCCGCGCCGGACCGCTCCCCGACGCCGCTGCCAAGCTGGCCGCCGCCTGTACCGACCGCATGAAGACCCCGGCTCGGGACGGCATCCCCTCCAAACCCGACGACCTCACCTTCATCCTCTTCCGCCCCACGCGCGACTGACTCGCCGTGCCGGCCCCGGTGCTCGGCGGGGTCTGATGTCGAGGCTGCGTCCGCAACGTTTTCGTCCGCGTCCGCGTGATGGCCACCGTCGCGCGCAACCTTGCCGCATTCACCTTCTTGCGCGGGCCGGCCGGTGGTGGCCGAACGCGCGAGCATGCTCGCGCGCGTGCGGCCCGGCGAGACAGCCGATGCCGATCGCGTGGCCGCGGCCACGGCCGCGATCTCGAGCCGACCGCTTCGGACGTGTGTGCACCGACGTTCACGGCTCGGCGATCGAGTGAGCACCACGTCGTTCGTCGCGCGCGGCGCCGTGCGGAACGCCGGCCGAGCCGCCGGCATTGCTTGCACCCGGCGCGCGGCGTGGATCCATGAACGCGAGAACGCAGTTCAATCAGCGTACGGACGCTGTGCTCGAAAATCCGCATCGAGCGTCGCGCGAAGCCTTGACCTCGTGCATCTTCATGCTTATTTGCTACCGGGATTTTGGGGCGTCTCCGCAGCCGTGATCGGTTGTGCGCCCGGAGACGCCCGACCGCTTCGCCCCACGTTCTGCGAACGACCTTGCGCGCTCGCCCGGCCATCCGCGGCAAAGGCGGCGAACAGACCCTCTGTTCGGGCGCTCCCACGGTCGAGCCACCGTTTCGACATCCAAACGCCTCGCACCCACCGGTGCCCGTGCGTCACCGCCTCGCATCACTCCTCGGAAAAGAGACTGCATGTCCAACGATCACCGCTTCTCGGAATCGGCCACCACCGGTCCGTACCCCGCGGCAACCGCGACCGAGACGACCCGCAAGGTGGAGGGGGAAAAGCCCTGGACCCCCGACGGAGCGGCCTCCGTACGCACGCGGACCCATGGCGTGCGGCTGGAACGGGGCGCGGCCGAGGTGATCTTCGAGCTGGTCGTGGCCACCATGTGGAGCGACGGGGAGCTCACCACGCCCGAGGTCGAGCGTGGTCGCGCCGCTGCCGTCGCGCTCGGCATCCGCCCGCGGGGCGGAGGCGCTTTCGCAGCCATCGCTCAGGGTGCGCTTCCGTTCTCCGAGCTCGCCTTCGATCGGCTCGGGCCCACCGAGCGGCACGTCGCCTATGCCGCCTGTGTCTGGCTCGACGCCGCGAACGAACGCCACTCCCGGCGTCGGGCCGGCTTTCTGCGAGCCCTCGAGACCCGGCTCGAGATCCCCGAGGCCCAGGCCGCGCACCTTCGAGAGCTCGCGACCACCATCGGTCACGAGCCGGATCACCGCCACGGATTCACGGCCCTCGTTCGCGCGATCCTCGAGGAGCGAGCGGCCCGGCAGTCGATGGACTGACCGCTTGCGCTCCGGCGCACGAAGCCGAGCGTGCGGGTCGACGCGCCATCGACCCGGGTCGCTTCATACGCCGGCGTCGGCGAACGCGGCGGCGACGATCCGCTGGGCGTCGGCCTGGATGCGCGCCAGGTGATCGGGACCTCGAAAGCTCTCGGCGTAGATCTTGTAGACGTTTTCGGTGCCCGAAGGCCTGGCCGCGAACCAACCGTTCTTCGTCGCCACCTTGAGGCCTCCGATCGGCGCTCCGTTTTCGGGGGCCGTCGTCGAGATCGACTCGATCGGCTCGCCAGCGAGCTCCTTGCTGGTGATTCGATCGGCCGACAAGCGCTCCAAGACGGCCTTCTGTTCCAAGGTAACGGGGGCATCCAGGCGCTCGTACACCGGCTCGCCGAATCGCACGACCAGATCCCGGTAGTACTCGCCGGGGTCACGTCCGACGCGTGCCGTGATCTCGGCCGCGAGCAGATTGAGGATGATTCCGTCCTTGTCGGTGGTCCACGGCGTCCCGTCCATGCGCAGGAAGCTGGCGCCCGCGCTCTCCTCCCCCGCAAAGCCGTAACGCCCGCTTCCGAGCCCGGCCACGAACCACTTGAATCCCACCGGAACCTCGGCCAGCGACCGCCGCATCGCCGCCGCCACGCGATCGATCATGCTGCTGCTGACCAGCGTCTTGCCCACCCGAGCGTCGGCGGGCCACCGCGGTCGATTCCGGAAGAGATAGTCGATCGCCACCGCCAGGTAGTGGTTGGGGTTGAGCAGCCCGGCGCTGCGGGTCACGATGCCGTGGCGGTCGGCGTCGGTGTCGTTGCCGAAGGCGATGTCGAAGCGATCCTTCAGCTCCACCAGACCGGCCATCGCCCATGGTGACGAGCAGTCCATCCGGATCTTCCCGTCCTTGTCGACGGCCATGAACGCGAACGTGGGGTCGACGTCGTCGTTGACGACCTCCAGGTTCAACCGGTGCCGCTCGGCGATCGGTGCCCAGTAACCGACCCCGGCCCCACCCAGCGGGTCGACGCCGATCTCCAGCCCCGCCGCCGAGATCGCGACCAGATCGACGACGCGGGGCAGCGCATCCACGTACGGCCCCACGAAGTCGTGCCTTCGCGTGGTGGAAGCCGCGAGCGCCCGTCGCAGGGTCCACCGGCGCACGCCCTGCAGCGACGCCTCGAGCAAGGCATTGGCGCGATCCTGAATGGCCCGGGTGTCGCCGCCGTCGGCAGGGCCGCCATGCGGAGGGTTGTACTTGAGGCCACCGTCTTCGGGCGGATTGTGCGAGGGGGTGATCACGATGCCGTCGGCGAGACCGGAGCTCCTCCCACGGTTGTGCTCGAGAATTGCGAAGGAGAGGGCCGGCGTGGGCGTATGGCCGTCATCGGCGTCGATGCGTACCTCCACGCCGTTGGCGGCCAGCACCTCCAATGCGGTCGCACGCGCCGGCTGCGACAACGCGTGGGTGTCGATGCCGACGAAGAGCGGCCCATCGATTCCGTGTGCGCGCCGGTGATCGCAGATCGCCTGCGTGATGGCGGCGATGTGAGCCTCGTTGAAGCGCGCCTCGAACGACGACCCACGGTGCCCGGAGGTCCCGAAGCTCACGCGTTGCGCGGCGACGGTGGGGTCGGGCTCGATGCAGAAGTAGTCGGTGATCAGCCGGGGAATGTCGACGAGCTGCGCACGCGGAGGCTTCTTGCCGGCGAGGGGGTGCACCACGCGGGCATCCTACCGATCCTCGTCGCGGGGCGAGCGACCGGTTCCAGGCCCCGGCACCGACGCGACACCACACCCGAGCACGTGCCCCGCGATCGGGTCGAACGTGAGCGACGGCGCCACCTCGACCTTCCTACGTCTCACGATTTCGCGCGCGTCACCCTCACGAAACCCACGCTGCACCCAGGCAACTGCCGAAATGATGACGGCTCTTACTCATATTGCTTCGCCTAAACTCTTGCAGGCCGGCTGGAAAAGGGCCAGGACAGAAGTGAACCGATCGTGCCGGATGGAATCAGCGCGGGAAGATCGAAAATGGGCGGAACGCGCGAGGTGACCGCGGCCCAGCTCGTGGCCGAGCACGCCGCGGGCCTGTGCCCTCCGTCGGCCGCCGATGCCGATCGTCGACCCCTGGTGGTGTGCGGTACGACGGTCGCGACCGTCGGCTCCGACCCCTCCCGCGTCACGCCCCTTTGCGCGACGTCGGCCAGAGATCTGCCGGTCGTCGAGGTCCTCGCCGCGCTGGCTTCGCAACGCCCGACCGGTGTCCTGGTGCTCGAGACCGCCGACGGGACCCGGGGGTTCGCGTTCGAAATCGATCAGGGCCGGGTCACGGGTGCGCGCGGACGGGGAGACCTCGAACGGCTCGAGTCGTGGCTGACCGAGGTCTATCGCCGCATGCCCGAACGGGCGGCGGAGACCGAGGTGCCCGAGGGCGCGGCGGGATGGGTCGGCCTGGCCCGCGACTTCGTCCAGGAGCGTGTCCTCGAGCACCTGGCCATCGCCCGCGAGCCCGGAGCCCGGATGACCTTCGTGCGCGGCGACGTGGAATGGCTCGGTGCTCGGCTCCCCGCCGAGTACGGGATGGGGCTCGATCATCTGCTGCTCGAGCACGCGCGGCGGCACGACGAAATGCCCAAGCTCCAGGCGTTCGTCGGTCCTCTCCATCGGATCGCACGCCCGCTCTCCGAGCCCGGGCCCGAGCCGGGTCTGGCCGAGGCGGCCGGCGGCACGGGGCTCGACTTCTTCGGCGACCCCGACCAGGCCGCGCTGTCGGAGTGGCGCGACGCGATCCTGGTCTGGCGCCTGTGCGACGGAACCCGCACGCTGCGAGAGATCGTCGAAGCCTCGCTCCTGGGCACCTTCCGGGGCCTGGGGGCCCTGGTGATGCTCGCGCGATGCGGACACGTCGAGATCGTCACCCCCCGCCCCGAGCCCGCCGCTTCGCCTCCGCCACGACCGACCCGGAGCGTGGACACGCAGTACGTGTACGTGCGGCCCAAGAAGCCGCAAATCGAGCGCGTGGCGACGCGGCGCGGGGCGATGATCATCGCCCCGGGCGCCGAGCCGCGCCGGCCGAAGCGCCGCGCCCCGGCGCGGCGCAAACCCGACGACGACTGAGCGACGCATCTTTCGACCTCGTCACGCCGGCGTCACCCCACCGTCACGGCGGCATGTCAGGAGTGTCGACAGATGGTCGTCTCCACCAAATCGCTGCTCGCTGGATGCGTTCTCGTGCTCGCCGCCGGCTGCGGCGAGCGTGGGCCGGTGATCGCGGTCGACGGTTCGAGCACCGTCTTTCCCCTGACCGAGGCGGTCGCCGAAGCCTACAAGGCGACGGGCACGTCGCGGGTCACGGTGGGTGTCTCGGGCACCGGTGGGGGCTTCAAGAAGCTCTGCAACGGCGAGGTCTCCATCACCGGCGCCTCACGGCCGATCCGCCCCCCCGAGGTGCAAGCGTGTGCAGCCCGCGGGGTGGCCTTCGTCGAGCTCCCGGTCGCCTACGACGGCATCGCGATCGTTGTGCACCCCGAGAACACGTGGGTCGACCACCTCACGGTCGACGAGCTGAAGCGCATGTGGCAGCCGCAGGCTCAGGGCACGGTCGAGCGATGGAGCGACGTCCGCCCCGGATGGCCCGCTCGGGAGCTGCACCTGTTCGGCCCCGGTGTCGACTCGGGAACGTACGACTACTTCACCGCGGCCGTGGTCGGCCAGGAGCACGCCAGCCGCGGCGACTTCACCGCCAGCGAGGACGACAACGTGCTGGTGCAGGGAGTCTCCAGCGACATCGACGCCCTGGGGCTCTTCGGCCTGGCGTACTACCTGGAGAACGCGGACAAGTTGAAGCTGGTGCCCGTCGACGATGGTGACCCGTCCAACGGTGCGGGACCGATTGCGCCCTCGCCCGACACCGTCGCCGACGGCACCTACCAGCCGCTGTCGCGACCGATCTTCCTGTACGTCGCGCTCGACGACGCCGCGAGCCCGACCGTCGCCCGGTTCGTCGACTTCTACCTAGACCGGGCGCCCGAGCTCGCCGAAAGTGTCGGCTACGTCGCGCTCCCCGAAGAGGCGTCCCGACTGGTGCGACGACGGTTCGCCGACCGAACGCCCGGCTCGTTGTTCGGCGGCGCCGGATCCAGGGTCGGCGTGACCGTAGAAGACCTGTTGCGCGCGGGCTAGGTTGCTGCATGTCCCCCCGTGATGGCCGTCGGACGCCTCGCGAGCCAGCCTCCGAGGCCTGGATCGAGCGCCTCTTGAAAGTCTGCGCGTTGGTGTCCGTCTTCACGACGGTGGCCATCGTGCTGGTGCTCGCGTGGGAGAGCCTGCAGTTCTTCGTCCACGTCCCGCTGCGCGCCTTCTTGCTCGACACGCAGTGGACGCCGCTGTTCTCGGACGCGCGCTTCGGAATCTGGCCGCTCGTCACCGGCACCCTGCTCACCTCGACCCTCGCGATCGGCGTCGCCCTCCCCTTCGGCCTCGCCGCTGCGATCTACCTGAGCGAGTTCGCCGCGCCATGGGTTCGCCGGACCCTCGAACCGACCCTGGAGGTCCTGGCCGGCGTCCCCACGATCGTCTACGGCTACTTCGCGCTCGTCTTCCTCACCCCGTGGTTGCAGCGCGCGATCGGGGATCTGGCCGGATTCAACGCGCTCAGCCCCGGAATCATGATGGGCGTGATGATCATTCCGATGATCTCGTCGCTGAGCGAGGAGGCCATCTCCAGCGTACCCTCCAGCCTGCGGGAGGGCGCCTACGCCCTCGGTGCCAGCCGGCTGCGAACGATCTTCGGCGTCGTTCTGCCCACCGCCCGGTCCGGAATCGCCGCCGCGGTGATGCTCGCCATCGCACGGGCCCTCGGCGAGACGATGATCGTGACGATCGCCGCCGGCCAGCAACCCCGGCTGACGCTCGATCCGCGGGTTCCCATCGAGACGATGACCGCATTCATCGTCCAGGTCGGGCTCGGCGACGTCCCGGCGCAAACTCCCGCGTACCGCACGATCTTCGTGGTCGGGGCCTCCCTGTTCGTGATGACGTCGATCATCAACCTGGCCGCCCAGCGGCTGGCCCGAAAGGCGCATCGCCGATGACGCGGTCCGGCAAGCGTCGCCCTCGACGGGGTGCCGGCGAGCGCCTGTTCGAGACGGCATGCCTGCTGGCCGCCGTGCTTCCCGTCTCGTTTCTCGCCGCGTTGCTGGTGCGCATGGTCGTCCTCGGCCGACCTCGGCTCGAGCTCGACTTTCTGCTCGGCTATCCCTCGCGCTTCCCGGAGCTGGCCGGCATCTTGCCCGGGCTCGTCGGCACGTTGTGGCTGATGCTGATCACCGCCGGTGTCGCCTTGCCGGTCGGCGTGGGGGCAGCCATCTATCTGGAGGAGTACGGTGGACGCGGACGGCTGGCGCGGATGGCCGAGCTCAACATCAGCAACCTCGCCGGCGTACCGTCGATCATCTACGGCCTCTTGGGCTTGGAGGTGTTCGTACGCACCATCGGAATGGGACGCAGCCTTCTCGCCGGGGGGCTCACCCTCTCGCTCTTGGTGTTGCCGATCGTGATCATCACCGCTCGCGAAGCGCTGCGGTCGGTGCCCGGTGAGCTTCGGGAGGCCGGCCTGGCGCTCGGCGGCACCCGCTGGCGTGTCACACGGCAGATCGTGCTCCCCAACGCGCTGCCCGGCATCCTCACCGGCTCGATCTTCGCCACCTCGCGCGCCATCGGCGAGGCCGCGCCGCTGCTCATCCTCGGCGGCGTCGTGTACGTCGATTTTCTCCCCTCCGGACCCGGCTCTCCGTTCACCGCCTTGCCGATTCAGATCTTCAACTGGGTCTCCCGGCCCCAGCCCGGATTCGTCGTCGACGCGTCGGCCGGCATCCTCGTGCTCCTCGTCATCCTCGTCCTCCTCAACGCCTTCGCCGTCGGCCTCCGCACCCGCATGCGGGCACGGCTGGCCCGCGGAGGCGCTCGATGAGCCCGACCCGAGGTCCCTTGCCGACCATGCTCTCACCCCACCCGAGCCCCCCCGACCCGACAAGAACCGCGGTGACCGCCGGCTCGACCATCAAGATCGAGGTGGAGAATCTCTCCGCCTGGTACGGCGACCGGCGCGTCCTGAAGGACATCACCATGTCGTTTGCGGCTCGACACGTCACGGCGATCATCGGGCCGTCCGGGTGCGGGAAGTCGACCCTGATCCGCTGTCTCAATCGCATGCACGAGCTCCTCCCACAAGCGCGGATGAGCGGCGTCGTCCGGCTCGACGGCGAGGATGTCTACACCGAGGGAGTCGACCCGGTGACGATCCGACGACGGGTGGGGATGGTGTTCCAAAAGCCCAACCCGTTCCCCATGATGTCGATCCGCGACAACGTCCTGGCCGGGCTTCGACTCACGCGTACCACGCCCCCGCGCAGCCCGGCGGAGATCGTCGAGAACGCGCTGCGGCAGGCCGCGCTGTGGGACGAAGTCGCGGATCGCCTCGACGCCCCGGGGACGAGCCTGTCGGGTGGTCAGCAGCAGCGCTTGTGCATCGCTCGAGCACTGGCGGTGGAGCCGGAGGTTTTGCTGATGGACGAGCCCTGCTCGGCGCTCGATCCCATCGCCACCACGCGAATCGAGGATCTTCTCCACACCCTCCGCGCCCGCTACACCATCGTCATCGTCACCCACAACATGCAACAGGCGGCCAGAGTCTCGCAGCGCACCGCCTTCCTCCTCGGCGGAGAGCTCATCGAGTACTCCGAGACCAACGCGCTGTTCACCTCTCCGACCGACGCGCGAACCGAGGACTACATCACCGGCAAGTTCGGCTGAACGG
>CAZYSW010000140.1:0-12308 GCA_964650105.1 uncultured Nannocystaceae bacterium | reverse complement strand
AGTTGCGCGCGAACGAGCAGTGGGGGTTCGACGCCGGGGACCTCGTAGAGCTCTTCAAGTACGTCACCTTCGACGAGGAGGGCAACATCGGTGTCATCCCCGACGGCCTGGTGATTCCGGGTGAACAGGTCGCCCGCCTCATCGAGAGCACCATCTACATGGAGCTGGCGAGGTACAACAAAGGAGAGGCGAACGCCAGCTACCACGACAACAAGCGCGGGGTCACGATCTTCCCCACGCGAAAGTCGAAGGTGGACTGCGACTTCGGGGGGTGCCCGGACCCCAGCGCGCGGGCGTCCTCACCGTGGGTGGAGGTCGAAGAGCAGAAGGGCTCGATCGCCGTCGACATCGACCTCGAGTTCGTCAACAACACCTACGATCCCGGGGACTGCATCCCGAACCCGGACCCCAACGAATTCGGTCAGCATTGCGGGAACCTCGACACGTCGTTGGGGTACGGGAGCCTGGGTTTCACCCTGGACGTCACGTGCGAAGACACCACGAACGGAAAGAAGGCGATCCAGGTCGCAGTCTCCGAGCCGACGTTCGAGCCCGAGGGCGGGATCCTGAACTACGCGCAGGAGCTGTGTGGGTTCGTCGCGTCCCTGTTCGGCGGATCGACGGTCGGGATCATCGGGTACGAGACATGGTGCGAGGACAAGGTGGAGCAGCTCGATCCCGCCAACATCTTCGCCCAGAAGCTGGGAGACTCGTTCAGCCAGAACCTCCTGCAGAATCTCGATAGCTGTCCGAAGATCGTCATCAAGGGAGATGGGACGATCATCTTCGGTACGGAAAAGACAATCGACTGCAACGACAACGACTGCGTGAGCCAACCCGCGCGGGTCGCCCCGGGCGTGACGTTCGCCTACGATGCCACCAGCGCGACCATCGCAACCAAGCAGCTCGTCCACCTGCTGTACGACATCGCCCCGCCTCCGCCCGAGCCGTTGGCCGGCAAGGCCTTCTCGATGAAGCAGGTCGATCAAGGTATCGTTGCCCTGTGTGCGTTGCAGGCGACCTGCAACGTGAAGAAGCTGAATTTCGCGGACCTGGATTTCGAGCTGCTCGGGAAGGTCCTCGAGACACTCCCGGAAGGGAGCCCCCCGGACACCAAAGATCTGGGCGAGCTCATCGCATGGCTCGGACAGGATGCGTACGACGCACTACAGGCTTTCGCATCGCAGGGGCCGATTCAGTCCTACTGCGTCGACGATACGACGGGGATCCCCGAATGGGACAACATGTTTTGGTTGCTGGAGGTGTGGAATGCGATGACCAGCGAGCAGTGCTCGAACCTGCCGCCGCTGGAAGCCCTGTTCCCTGCGTCGCTGATCGATGTCGAGATTACGACGGTGGGCGGGAACGTGACGGACAACTATCCCTTCGTGGACTTCTCGGATCCAGGGCCCGAGAACTGGAAGGCACTTGCCGGCGCGGCCTGCCGCCACCTGTACGACCAGGCGTATCAACCCGCACCGCCATCGTGGCAAAATTGTCCGGATCCCGAGAATCCGGCGTACCACGGGCAGCGTGGGTGTCCGTGTGCGGACGTCGACATCTTCACCATCGAGGACATCTTGGAAGATGGCGGGCGACCCGACGGCGCGGGCAGCTACCGCATGCACGGCCAGAGCGGCCCGGGCCAACACTGCGATGACGACAGCGCGACGATCGGCGACGAGGTGGTGTGCGGTTTGTCGCAGAAACATCAAGCCGAGTGCCAGGAGTGCGGTCTGGACACCAACCTCGGTTGCAGTTGTCTGCAGGACAGCGACTGCGAGGGCATCGAGCCTAATCTCACGTGCGTCGGCGATGCGGCCGACGGCTGGGGCCCGGGCGCTCGGGGGACCTGCTTGCCCGACATCAGCGCGACCAATACCGCCTACGAAGCGCTGAGCGAGATGCCCTGGTTCTGCCTCGAGAGCTGCGACGCGATTGCGGCTTCGGGTCGGATGGGTTGCCTGTACGATCAGGAGGAAAACGTGGATCTGCCGCACGCCCGTTGCGTCAACGTCGATGCGATGTCGTACGACCCCCAGGCCTGGACGACGTGCGCCGAGTCCGGGATGTTCTGGGAGGACGACAACGTGTGCGGGATGGAGTGCACCTCGACCGACCAGTGCGCTGACCGAGGGTACCCCGACCACTTCATCTGCGACTTCGAGTACGGGTGGTCTCCGGGCAACTGCGTGCCCGAAGGTTGCCAGAGCATGAACGTCGCCGACGAAGTGTTCGCTCTGTGCCAGCTCTTCCGCTTCCGCGATCGTGCGCGTCGCGCAGGACCGGCGCGCCCCACCGTGGGCGCGCCGGTTTTCTTCGTGGCGTGGTGGAGGCGGTGACGCCGTCGGCGATGTCGAGGTCGTCGTAGGTGAGGTGGGGGAGGACGTGCTCGAGGGGGAAGCTGCGCCGCCAGGCCTGCGCGGACGGCCACATCTCGACAATGGGAGAGCCCATCCGTTCGCGACGTGCGACGGCAGGGCGCTCCATGTCGCTGTGAAGCTGAACGTACGATGCCTGGACGTCGTGGGCGTTGCGATTGCTTGGTTGGATCAGGGTGTCTTGACGGAGGATGGGTGCCGGGACGCGTTCAAACCATGGGAAGACGACCCCCACGCGCCCTGGCGACCGAGAGATTTCGAGAGCTTCTCGGCGGAGAGAAAGGGACGCTCGGGAAGCCCGTAGGTTCCACCGCGATCCGCGGAGGGGGCGAACGGGATGTCCTCGGGGTCATGTGGGGCCAGGGGGGCGGGTGAGATGGTCGGTGCCGACGGCTTCTTGTGGAAGGCGGTGGTGGGTGGAAAGGAGGTCGGCGATGGGGGAGCGTAGATCGGGGGGGAGCCAGGCGAGGGCGCGGGCCGTCGGCGTCGGCCTCGGCGCGCGCCGTCGCTGCGTCGGTCGGGCGGGGACGATCGGGCGGCAAGTCGTCGGCCTCTCGTCGTTGCGCCGTCTCCTGTTGGAGACGCATCTTGGCTTGGGCATGGGTGGCGCGGCGGTCGGCGACGGTCTGCCGCTGCTCACCCTGGTCGGCCTTCAGCCGTGCGGTCTCGTCGTCGAGGTCGTCGCGGGCCGCGAGCCTGTCGATGTGGGCGACGTCGAGCTGCTTCGCCGCACGGGCGTACCGATCGCGGGCCTCGACGTGCTTGCGCTCGGCCTGCTCGATCTCCCATTGGATCTTGTCCTCGCGCAGCTCGCGTTCGTACTGACGTTTGGCCGCGTCGTAGTCGGCCCGGGCCCGAGCGAGGTCGACGTCGACGGTCGGCGTCGCGTCGCTCACGAAGTGAACGACAGCGTCGTGCTCGTCGACGAGCCGGCGCAGCTCGCTGCGGTGCTCGAACAGCCGATCACGAAGCTCGACGGCGCGCGTGCGGTGCCCCTTGGCGCGCTCGATGGCGGCGGCTTCCTCTTCGGCCGCGTTGCGGAGCTCGAGGGCGGCTCGTTGTTTGCGCTCGCGCGTGTGCTCGAGGTCGAGCTCGTGCTCCTCGACGAAGCTGCGAACGGCGGCCTCGGCCTGGCGTGCGTGCTCGAGGCGATTGCGGATCTCGACGACTTTCTCGGCGATGGCCCGGCGGCGCTCTCGGATCTCGTGCTCTTGCTGCTTGAGCTCGTTCAGCTCGCGGTTGGCGCGATCGATCTGGTCTCGCGTGTCGCGGAGCATTCGATCGAGCGCATCGATCCCGCCGTCGCCGTGTGCAGCGAGGAAGCGAGACACGTCCTCGGCGAGGGCGCGAAGGCGGGCCTCATCGGCCAGGAGCGCACGTTCGGCCTCGTCGCGCCGTTGCACGGAGGCTTCGAGCGTCGGGCGCTGCTCGTCGGCGGCGGTGTGATCGTAGAGGCCCGGATCCGGCGGGATCACGTGTACGGCGTCGTCGGGGGGCGCAGGGTCGAGCGATCGAACCACCGAGATCTGGACGGGCGCACGCAGACCGTCGACGACGAGCTCGCGGGCGCGGGCGAGGGTGGCTTCGTCCAGGACGATCACGCCCGAAAATCGGGCTGGGTCGTGCTCGATGAGGGCTCGGCGTCGGTCGGGCGCCACGTTCTGGGCCAGGTACTCGGCGGCCGGGTACCCCGTGATCCCGAGCGCGTCGAGTGCATCGACCACGCGGCGGACGTCCAGCGGCGAGGGCAAAAGACCATGGACGCGCAACCACTCGAGCGATCGCACTTCTTCGGTCCCCTCGACGCGGGAGTCGAGCATCTTGCGGCGCGCGAGATCGGCGCGAGCCAGGATGCGCGCGTGCAGTCCCGCGGCTTCGAGGCTCGGCTGGTCGGTGCCTTCGATCTCTTGCAGGAGGGGGTCGGCGCAGAGGCGATCTCGCCATTGCAGCGCGGCCTCGAGATCGGCTTCCAGGGTCTGGACCCGCTGCTCGTGGCCTGCGCGCTCCGTCGACACCGAGAGCTTGCGATCGGCGATGCTGGAGAGCTGCCGGTCGAGCGCATCGGCCTGCGCACGCGCTTCGGCGCCCTCGCGCTCGGCGTGCGTGGCGGCGTCGGTCCACCGTTCGAGGGCGTCTCCCGCCGATTCGCGTGGCTGCGCCAGGCCGCGCTGCAAAAGACGCTCGCGGGCGCGATCTCTTCGGGCGAGCTGGGCGTCGAGGTTGTCGATCTCGGTCCGACGCGCGGACCTGGACCGCCTGCGCGTTCGCACCTTTTCGGGCCTCCTCTTCGGCGGAGGCCTCGGCGTGCTCGGCATGACGCTCGACGGTTCGGGAGATCTCCTCGACGCGGGAGCGCTCGAGCTGCAGACGCGCGCGGAGGATCGAGCCGCGCTCACAGGCGGCGCGTCGGAGGGGCTCGACGTCCTCCCGGGCCCGTGCGAGGGCCTCGCGGAGCGCCTCGAGCTCGGCGTCGATCCGGCGGACCACCTTCAGCTCGGCGGCCGCACCCGCGCATCGCAGCTCGCGATCGATCTCGTCGGCGAGCGCCTCGGCTTCGGCGAGGAGGCGCTGCGCCTCGGCCACGTCGTACTCCAAGGCGAGTCTTTGAAGGCCACGGCTCCATCGCTGCTTGCGGTCGCGGTCGTTGCCGGCCAACCTCGCGCGCTCTTTGGCGGCGACAGCACGGTCGCGGCTGTCTTTGGCCTTCTGACGGGCGACTTCGACGGTCGCGTCGATACCCAGGACCGTGGCCGCGACGCGAAACGTCGCCTGCTCGAGCTCGTGCCGGGCTCGATCGAGGGCTTCGGCGGCCGCCGCCAGAGGACGCACGCGCGTCAACGCCTCGCCGACGAAGCGGTGCTCGAGCTCCCAGCGGGGACGCTCGCGGAGATTGTCGCGCTGAGCCTCGAGGTTGCGGACGATCTGCTCGGGGGCCGACGTGTCCGAAGCCAGCTCCAAGAGGAAACGCACGAAATCCTCGTCGCGCCGGAACCGGAAGGTCTCGTCGGCCGCGCCCTCGCGCTGGTTCATGGCGAGCTGGGACGTGGGCCATCGTGCCCGATCGAGCAGGGTGGTCACCGCTCGGTCGTCGTCCTCGGTGAAGCTGCGGGGCGGATCGGGCACCGCCTCGAGGTCGGGCTCGCTCGTGTCGAACGGATCCTCCTGTTCGTGGCGTCGCGGTGCAAGGAGACGGTCGACGAGGGTCACCAGTCGAAACACGGCAGGCGGACGTGGAGCCTGGAAGCGCGCGAACAAGCGATCCGTGAGCTCGGCGAGGTGTCCGGTCGGGAGCTGCAACGCGGGATGCAAGACGCCGGCCTCGAGATCGGGCAGGCGCTCGGCGGCGCGAGGCCGAAACGCCTGGCGCTCCCGCTCTTCGAGGTAGGTTCGGTTGGCGACCATGAGCCGGTGGTGCAGACGCGTATGACGGGTGATGCACTCGTCCAAGGTGTCGCGCAGGGCGACCAGGGACGCCGCACTGGCATCGGTCACCGCGTCGAGGCGCCGCTCGACGGCACGCCGGATCTCGCGTTCGGCGTCGAGCCGTTCCCGGACGTGCTGACGTGCGGCGTCGAGGAGTCCCAGGACTTCGCCGAGCCAGTCGACCTGGGCCACGTCGCGGCGGACGGTCTCCAAGAGTCCGAGGATCTTCTGCTCGTATTCGATGCTCCGCAGGCGGGCCCGGCGAGCGGTCTGCACGGCCTCGTGGATGTGACCCCGTTGAACCTGGGCGTGCAGGACGGCTTCTTCGGCGATCTGTGCGTCCTCCACCGGGTAATCGAGCATGCCCGCGTAGAGATTGATGCCCTCGACGGTGGCGACGACCACGGTGTGGCCATCGGCGGTATCGCGCTCCCGGAGAAGATGGAACTGGAGGGCTTTCCACGTTCCGTCGGTGTCGGCGTCACCAAAGGTGTGCGGCTCGTTGGTCGCGGTGACGGACAGATACCGCTCGACGAAGGCCTGACGCCGAGCCGGCTCGTTGAGCAGCGCCAAGACGACCGTGTCCGCGATCTCGTCGACCGTGAGCGGGTCGAGCGTCGGAGCGCCGGCGAGGATCAGCGGTCGCAGGCCTTCGCGGAGATCCTCGAACGTCGCACCCGTGCCGAGCCCCATCTTCTCGATGACCACGTCGAGCACGCGCAGCCCGAGGGCGCGAAGATCCTGATCCGAAAACGCCTCGGTTCGGTGGCCCTTGCTCGCTTCGACGCGATGCAGCGGCGCGGTTCGAACGAGCGTGCGGAGGCGACGGGTCAGCGCCTCTTGCCACGGGTGGGCGGTTGCATCGACGACGGCCACGAGGGGAACCTAGCGGTCGGAGAGCTCGGTTTGGAGCCGAGTCATCCGGTGTGCACGAGCGGGGAGATTGCGGCGCGAGCGACGAATGAGGTGCGCCGTGTCGAAGGCGCCGACCAGCGTCGCGTGTACGGCGCTGGCGGTGGTGTGCCCGAGGAGCGTCGGGTCGTGATCGCGGAGGCAGGGGGTCAAAGGTGTCGGACGAGGGTGTGGAGGGCGCGGACGTGGGTGGCGAGCTCTTCGAGGAGGATGGGAGGGTGGACGTGCTCGAGGGCGTCGCCGAGGGTGAGGAGGCGGCGAGCGGTTTCGCGGCACGATTCGTAGGCGAACGTGCGCTCGAGGAGCTCGTCTTTTTCGAGCCAGCGATCCCGCTGGTCCTTGTGCCACTGGGAAGGGGCGATGTAGCGGGCCATGGGGCCGCGGACGCGGATGGTGGCGATGCTCGGGCGATCGTCGTCGACGCCCGAGCCGGGGCCTTCGGGGCCCCAGATGTCGCGGGATGCGGGGCGCGGCTGCCTGGGTGGCTCGCCCTCTTGCAGGATCGCGCTTTGGATGTGCGCGACGCGGTAGGTCGAGGGGGCCTTCTTGGAGCGGTTCCAGCCGCGGACATAGAGGACGCCGTCGTGGATTCGGAGCTGCCACGGCTCGATGACGTGCGTGCCCCGCTTGCCCGACCAGGGGCTGCCGTACTGCAGGCGCACCACGCCGCGGCCGATCGCGCGGGCCAGGACGCCGATGATGCGGGACTGCACGAGGGTCTTGGCGCTCGCGGTGGCGAGGACCGCGTTGTTGCGCAGCGGATGCTTGCCCTTGCCGTCTTGAGTGATGCGTTCGTCGAGTTCCTCGAGCAGGCCACGAATGCGGCGATCGAGGTCGGGGTCGCCCAGGGGGCTCAGAAGGGCGCTGGCGATGGCGACGGCGACGACGTCCTCGGGCGTGGGGTCGAGCAGCGGAAGGCTGAAGTCGGGGTCGTGCAGCACCCACTTGGACTTCGCGCGGTCGAACTCCAACGGGGCGTCGTGCTGGTTCTGGAGGTACTTGATCGCCTTTCGAACGCTGGGCTTGGAGGCCGGCAGCCGTGCGGAGACCCTGTCGACGAGCGCGTCGATGTCGAGCTGGAGATCTCGTCGCATCACGCGGAGCACGGCCGCGGCGACGCTACGCAGGAACTCGGTCGTCGGGCGAGGCTGTCGAGGTGTGGCCACGAGCGGACGAGCATTATAGATCGGCCGCTCACGAACCGGCTCGGGTGTTGTCGAGCCAGGTTTCGAGATCCTGGGAGCTCGGGGGGAGGTCGTAGTGGTTGTGGTGAAGGGCGGTGCTGAGGCGGTGCCAGGTGTAGGAGAGGCGGTGTGCGAGCGATCTGTCGGGGAGCTGGGCTTGCAGACAGAGCAGGCGGGTGCGCATGGGCGTGGCCTGGGCTCCGGGTGCGTGTTGGCGGAGGAGGTCGTCGACGCGGGCTTCGAGAGCCTGGCGGATGAGGGTTGCGGCGGCGCGGGCCCAAAGACCGTGGTGGGTGCGGCGCGGTTGGGTGATGAGGCGGTGTGCGGCGTCGAGGAGTTGGTCGGGGGTCATGGGTGGGTGTCGGGGCGCGGGCGTGGGTGTCGGGGCGCGGCTTTCGGACTCGAGAGGGTGGGGGGCATCGTGGTTCAGGCGAGGGACTCGACGTAGCGGGCGATGCTCTCGGCGTGGCGGATGAGCTCGCCGTAGGCGCCGGTCCACGTTCCGTGGGCGCCGCTGCGGATCGCCTGGTAGGCGTCGGTGGTAGCGCGACCGAGCTTGTTGTTGAGGCGGGTGAGGACCTCGTTGCCCTTGTCGGGGTCGTCGTGAAGGGCCATCGCCATGAGGGTGTTGGTGCCCTTGGCCGACTCGAGGGCCCGGTCGACCGAGGCATGGGGCTCGCCGTTGCCGATGCGTCGGCGCCGGATAGTGGCGATGCAGGCGGTCTCGATGGCGGAGCGGCAGAAGGTGGGAATGATGCGGGCGGTGAGCTCGAGGCCGAGCTCGGCTTCGTTGTGCATGAGGGCGCGGGCGTCGTCGAGGTGGCGCCGAACGGGATCGTCGGCGCGGCGGGGCTCCACCGTGGAGTTGGAGCGGCGGACGACCTCGATGATGTCTGCGGGAATTTGCAGGCGGCGGACGGCTTCGGGGAGGCGAGTGTCGTGCGTGAAGACGATGACCTGGCGCGTGCGTGCGACGTCGGCGAGCACGCGTGCGAGGCCGTCGACCTTGAGGGGGTCCATGGCCTGGACGGGATCGTCGATGAGGAGGAAGCGGAAGGGCGTCTCGGGCAGGGTCATCCGGGGAAGGAAGAGGCTGAGCGCGAGGGCGTTGAGCTCACCTTGGGACACGACGGCGAGAGCGATGGTCTCGACGCCGTCGACGGTGACGTCGAGCTGGACCTTGCGTCGGTTGCCGGACTTCTGGAGGCCGACTTGCTGAAGGGAGACGCTGCTCTCCTGGCGGAGCATCTCCCAGATCTCCTGGGCACGCTCGGCGATCGGCTCGAAGCGTTCGTTGCGGAGCTCCCCTTCGACCGCTTGGAGCCACTTGTCGGCGGTTTTCAGGTTGGCGAGCAAGTCGGCTTCGGCCGCGACACGACGGGCTTTGGGGAGCCACGCCGACAGGATGCGGGCGATGGGTTGCCAGGCGTCGTAGAGCCGTTGGTGGCGGGATGCCGCGGCCTGGCGGAGCTTTTCGACGGCCTCTTCGAGCGAAAGGGCGAGCTCCTCGACGTGGGCGATCAGGGCGTCGGGATCGGTGGGGGCGGCCTCCCAGGCTTGCCACAGCTCCAGCGCCTCGGTGCCGAGGCCGAGGTCGGGCGCGTGGCGAAGATCGGGAGGCACGTTTCGGATCCGCGTGCGGAGGGCCTGCGTGGCCGATGCGACGCGTGCACGAGCCTGGCGGATCGCCTCGGCGGTCTGCTTGGACTCGGCGATGCGCGCCCAGGCGCGGTCCATCCAGCGTTCGGGGAGGGGCTGCTCGCAGACCGGGCACGGCCCGGCGTGGTGCTCGTGGAAGGTGACGGCCTGTTCGAGGAGGCGCGCGAGCTGGTCTGCACGCTCGGCGGCTTCGGCCTGGTGATCGCGCTCGGCTGCTCGGGCTTGCCGGAGGGTCTCGGCAGCGTCGATGAGCGCGTTGCTCGGGGGCGGCTCGAGCTGGGAGAGGCGCTGGAGGATGGCGACCTCGGCGACGGCGTCGGACTTCGTGTCGCCGGTCAGGACCTGCTCGACGGCGTCGAGATTCCATTTCCTCTTGGAGAGCGCGTCTCGGCAGGCCTGTGCGCGCGGGTCGTCGAGTGCGAGCTGCGGGAGGATCTCGTCGAGCTCGGTGCGCGTGGCCTTCTTGTCGCGCTCGCGGGCCTTGCGGGCCTCGGAGAGGCGCTTGCGCGCAGCGGCGACGTGCTCGAGGCCGAGGATGCCCTCGAGCTGGTCGTACAAGAGCGACGGCTCTTCGACGAGGGTGGCCAGCTCGGCATAGCTGAGAAACGGGCGGAAGGAGGCGAGCCCTACTTCCCAGCCCAGAGCGGCGAGCCCTTCGACGGGTTGCTTGTCGCGCAGGACCTCGAGCGTGCCGCTGTCGAGGGCGTCGCCCGACCAGGTTCGCTTGACGGAGACTTCGGTCGAGCCTTCGACGGCGAACGACGCGCGGACGAGGGGGCGCTCGCTCGTATGGATGTTCCGCCAGCCACGCTGCCAGTCGACGGTGCGCTTGCCCGACCAGCGCTTGCAGTCTTCCGTCAGGAGCACCTCGAGCGCTTCGGCGAAGCTGGACTTTCCCGACCCGTTGCGGCCGATCACCAAGGTGAGGCCGGGACCGGGCTGCAGGTCGAGCCTGGCGGTCGGACCGATGCCTCGAAAGCCGCGGACTTCGATGGAGCGGAGGGTGACGCCGGGGATGGGGGCTCGGGCGGGCCTGCGTGCGGGAGGACTCGCCGTGGAACCGGCGGGGGTGTCGAGGAGCCGTGCAAGCTCCGCGTCGCCCGAGCACGCCGCGTCGACCAGGTGCCGAACCTCGTCGCTGATGTTCTCGTCGGCGGTGAGCTTTTCGAAGATGCGCTCGTACTGCTCGGGATCCATCGTCTCCTCCACGTGCTCGGCCGAGCTCGGGCAGCGTCGAACCGAGCATATCGCCCGCACGTGATCCGTGCGGGATCGAGTGCCATCGCTGGAGCGGAAGCGCGCACTCCCGCACCATGGCCCGATCGATCCTACCGCCCGGTAGAGCCGATGAAGGCTACGGGCGCGATCCCGTCGTGCCAGGGAGAAGCTCGACGCGGGATCCCGGTCGTTGCGCGCTGAAGCCAACGCGACAACGACCAAGTCACCGAAGAAGACGCCCTCGCGTCGGTCAACGCCGTGCCGGTGCTGGACCAGCTCGAGCTCCTCTGGTTTCGGCAAGCACCGCTTGCACACCCGGCATCGACCACCGCGTGGAGGCCTACCTCCGCCGAGCGCTATCTCTGGGACGACGAAGAGTCAGCTCGCTGCACTCGGAGAGGAGCCTACGACGGTCGGGGCGGGGATCCGGCGGAGGATGCGGGCGATCTCGGCTTGGGGGTTGCGCCACCAGTCGCGGGACCAGATGCGTTCGAAGGTCCAGCCGCGGCGTTCGAGCAGCAGTTGGCGAGCGATGTCGCGTTCTCGAACGCTCTTGCCGGAGTGGTAGGTGGCGCCGTCGCATTCCACGGCGAGACAGTAGCGGGAGGGGTCGCGGGGGTCGACGATGGCGAGATCGATGCGGTAGCCGTCCACGCCGACCTGGGTGTCGACCTGCAGGCCGTGGGCGGTGAGCGCTTCGTAGACCTGCTGCTCGAAGGTGCTGTCGAACTGTGAGGCGTTCGTGATCGAGATCCAGCTGGGCCGAGACGGGAAGAAGCGGTGGTCGTGGCCGCAGTAGGTCGCGGGATTGCGTGCGCAGCTACGATGTCCGGTGACGCTGGTGGTCTTGACGCTGACGCGTGCAATGGCGCGTTGGTGTGCGAGGCCGATTCGATTGGGACGGAACGGGGGGGCGCTGGTTCCCATGGTGATCGGACCGGCCGAGGTTCCGAAGGTGACCGATCCGGGGGTGGCGAGGGCGACCCCGGAGCTGGCGATGCTGTCGCTGATGAGTCACGCGCGGGCACCGGAGGCGACGGAGATCGGGGTTGCGCTGTGGGAGGGGACAGAGGCGCTCGACACGCGGAGCGACGCACGAGGTATCGTGACATGGCGGCAAGCTTGCTGAGCAAGGCCGTGTTGACGGCGATGGAGAAGAAGCTGATGAGCAACTATCAGTGGCGGACGGAGATCGGGCGGACATCGTACGCGGAGGGGAGAGAGGAAGGGAAAGCGGAGGCTGCTCGGCACGTGCTGTTGGAGATTCTCGAGGGGCGCGGGTTGAAGCTCTCGGAGCAGGCGCGGGCACGGATCGCGCAGGGTGGTGATCCGGAGGTGCTGCAGGCTTGGGCGGTGAAGGCTGCGTTGGTGCGGGCGGTGGACGAGATCTTCGGGTGAGGGTGCGCGATGGAGGAGCAGGTCGACTTCGCCTTCATCGGGTCGTGAGCGTGTGCTTCGACTTTGGTGCGCCGAGGGCAGGCGGCATGGGTGGCGACGGAGAAGAAGCTGGGAGACGGGCCGGGCCCACCCC
>CAZYSW010000139.1:0-12469 GCA_964650105.1 uncultured Nannocystaceae bacterium | reverse complement strand
ATGAACAGGGCCGCGACTTCGAGGATCGGGAACCACGAGAACTGGTTTTTCTCCCGCGTCGAGGGATCGCTGGTGAACTTGGAGGCCAGCGCACACGCGATCATCGCCACCTCGCGCACGAAGATGCCGTGCTCGGGCTTGATGAAGGCGACGCAGACCACGATGCCGAGCAGCCACACGAGGTTCTGCTTGCCCTGCACGCGCAGCGGTTCCTGCGACGCCGCGTCTTGGCGCTTCACCGCGTCGGACTCCTTGGCGTAGAAGTGGCGCTCCATGAAGAAGTACAGGGTGAGGAGCACGGCGGAGACGAACAGCCACTCCGGCCACAGGTGGAGGGTCCAAAAGAAGGGTACGCCCTCGAGGTAGCCCAGAAACAGGGGCGGGTCGCCGATGGGGAGGAGAGATCCGCCGATGTTGGACACCAAGAAGATGAAGAAGATGACGGTGTGGACCTTGTAACGGCGCTCGTGGTTGGTGCGCAGAAGCGGCCGGATGAGGAGCATCGAGGCGCCGGTGGTACCCACGAACGAGGCGATCGCCGTCCCGAACCCCAAGAAGGCCACGTTGGTGGTCGGCGCGGCCTTGAGGTCACCCGACAGATAGATCCCGCCGCTGACGTAGTACAGTGTCCCGAGCAGCACGATGAAGCTGATGTACTCGTAGACGATGTGCCACAGCGCGTGAAAGTTCGGCTCGAGGAGGGTCACCCACACCAGGGGATACGCCGCGAGCGCCAGACCCAAGATCAACTTGTTGCTGTTTTTGTGCCACCAGTGCTCGAGCGGGGTCAGGGGCAAGATCGCGATCGACAGGAGCATCGCGGCGAAGAACACGGTCATCCACAGGGGCGGCAGGACGCCGTGCTCGCCGCCCTCGCCGCTGGCCCACGCCAGGTCCGGCAGGAGCCACGCGAGCAGGGCCGCGGCCAGCGGCAGCCACATGAACGGCATGGCGGGGTGGGGACGACCTCGAGAAGGAGCGCTGGGTGGGAGACGACGTGGGGCCATGACTGGGGCTCGATGGAGTGGGCGGCGGGGCCCCGGCCGCGCAGGGGCCAGGGTCGCAGCATCTTACGACCCAAACCGCGTGGGGTGCTAGAGCAACGGGCACGCCCCCGCGCCGCGGAACGAATCGGCGCGTGACGTGCATAATCGGAGCGTTCGGGCGCCGTCGCGTTCGGTTTCGGAGCGTTCGCCGGGGGTCCCGACGTTCCGAAGGTCCCGGCGGTGCGGCCCCGTTCCGCCCATCGCACCCTCACCCCACCGTCCTTTCCCGCACCGTGCTCTCGACCGCTTGCCTCGATCACCTCGAGTGGCCCGCACTCCGCGACGCCGTGTTCGAGCGCCTCGCCTCGCCGGGCGCGCGCGCTCGGTTGCACGGGGGGGTCGCGGGGGGCGGCGGGGTGCTGCCGAGGACCGGCGACATCGCGAGCGCACGTCGTCGCGCGATGGAGGTCGATGGCCTGGAGGCGTGGCTCGGGATGCCGTCGGCTCCGGGCGGTGGCCTGTCCTTGGGCGCCGAGCTGGCGCGGGTCGAAGACGTCGCCGAGCCCGTCGAGCGCGCTCGCCGTGGCGCTCTGCTCGATCTGGTCGAGCTGGCCGCGGTCGACGACCTCCTCGATGCCGCGCGCCGGATCCACGCCGATCTGACGCGGCTGGACGACGAGCTCCTCCCGCATGCCGACGAGGCCGTGCTCGCGGCCGTCACGGCCTTGCGGACGCGATTGGCCGGCCTGGAGCCGCCGGTGAGCCTGGCCGAGAGCCTGCGCCGCAGCCTCGCGCGCGACGGCGAGATCTCGCTGTCCGACGATGCGAGCGAGGCGCTCGGTCGTCTGCGCAAGCGCTGGCGGCAGGCCAAGGCCGAGCTCACCACCGCCGTCGAGCGGATCTTGCGGCGTCGCGGGATCGAGGGCGCGCTGTCGGGCCGATACTGGACGGAGCGGGAGGGCCGCGTCGTCCTTCCGGTGCGAAGCGATGCGTTCTCGCGGGCGGGGGCGGTCGGATCCGTTTCGGGCATCATCCACGGCTCGAGCGGCAGCGGGCAGACCCTGTTCGTCGAGCCGCACGAGCTGATCGAGCCCGGCAACGCGCTGCGCGAGGCCGCGATGGCCGTGACCGCCGAGGAGCATCGGATCGTCGCTCGCCTCAGCCACGCCGTGGGTGAGCACGCGGCCGCCGTCCTCGCGACCCTCGATGCGCTCGTCGAGCTCGACCGCATTCGAGCGCGGCTCTTGCTCGGAGAGGCGGTCGGGGGCGTGACGCCGCGGCTCGTCGAGCCCGAGCCCGGGGTCGGCTTGTGGGCCCCGGGGGTGCGCCATCCGCTGATGGTGCTCGCCGGCAAAAACGTGGTGCCCAACGATCTCGCGGTGCGGGTCGGAACCGGGCTGATCATCAGCGGACCCAACGCGGGCGGGAAGACCGTCGCGCTCAAGACGTTGGGTCTGTGCGTGCTCATGGCTCAGGCCGGGCTGCGGATCCCGACCGCGGCAGAGGCCACGGTTCCCCTGTTTCGCACGCTGGTGACCGACGTGGGCGACGACCAGTCGATCGCCGCCGACCTGAGCACGTTCAGTGCGCACATGAAGCACGTCGAGGAGGCGCTCGCAGCCGCCGCGGTGGACGGGGCCGGGACGCTGGTGCTGCTCGACGAGGTCGCGGTCGGGACCGATCCCGATCAGGGCGCCGCCCTGGCCGAAGCCATCGTGACCACGCTGGTGGAGGCCGGTGCCACGCTGGTCGTGACGACCCACTACGAGCGCCTCAAGCTGCTGGCGGTTCGCGATCGCGAGCGGTTTGCCAACGCTGCCGTCGGTTTCGATCTCGCTGCCCTCGCACCCACCTTTCGCGTCTCGGTGGGCGCGCCGGGGAGCTCGAGCGCCCTGGCGGTCGCACGACGATTGGGCCTGCCCGATCGGGTGCTCGACCGCGCGGCGGACCTGCTCGATGCCGGCCGGCTGGAGGTCGACGCGTTGCTGCGCCAGCTCGAGGCGGAGCGAGAGGCGCTGCGAAGGGCCACCGACGAGCTCGATGCCCAGCGACGGGCGCTCGAGCGGGAGCGCGCGGCCCTCGAGCGCCGCGAGGCAGGAGAGGTCGAATCGGCGGCACGCCGCCGCAAGAAGGCCCACGATGCCGCCATGGCCCAGCTCCGTGGCCTCGAGCAGGAGCTCGAGCGCCGCAGGAAGGCGCTTCGCGCCACCGAGCCCCGCCGGGAAGGTCCGCTGCGGATCACCGATCCCGAGGCGCGGGTACACGCCCGCGAGGCCCGGGCGCGGTTGCAGGCATGGACCGACGCGCCGACGCCCGACGGCGGGGAGACCACGCCTTCGCCGAGGCCAGGGGATCGCGTCCACGTCGAGAGCCTCGGTGCCCGAGGGGAGGTCGTGTCGGTCAAGGAGGGGCGCGTCACGGTGCAGCTCGGCGCGGTGCGCATGACGGTGGGGCTCGGCGACGTGCGGCCGATCGACGGTCCGCCCGCGCGCCCCAAAGCAGCCTCGTCGCCCATCGGGCGCGCGTCCACCCCCTCGGCGTCGGCCCGCCACTTCGGGGCCGATGCCGACCCCGTCGATCTGCGGGTGTCCAACGTCCTCGACCTGCGCGGGGCGAGGGCGGAGGAGGCCGAGACGATGCTGGAGGTCTTCCTCGACCGGGCCATCGCGGACGACGAAGAGGTGGTCGTCGTCCGACACGGATACGGGTCGGGGACCCTGCGCAAGATCGTCCGCGAGCACCTGCCTCGGCTGCGACACGTGGTTCGACACCGCCCGGGTCTGCCGGCGGAGGGCGGTGACGGCGTGACCGTGGTATGGGTGCGGCCATGAGGTCCGCACGCAGGTGCGCCCCCTCGGGGAGGGTCGCCCTCGGCGTGCTGGCGGGCGTGCTCGGCCTGTCGGAACCGGCGCGGGCGAGCCCCGACCAGGGGGAGGCGCGCTCGATCCTCGACGACCCCGATCGGCCCTACACCGTCGTGGCGGGGGAAGGCGATGCCGCCTCGACGGTCACCAACCCGGCCAACCTCGGCTTTTTGCGGGGGGTCAACGCGGTGTTCGACATCGCCTGGACCGCCCCGCGGGCGCGCCGTCGCGGGAGCGGGCTGGGGCTGTTTCTCGGGGTGCCGCTCCCGTTTCGCATCGCGGCTTTGGGGTTCGGATACCAGTACATCTATCCGGTCCAACCCGAGCCCGTGGGCAGCGCGCCCGATCAGCCGCAGGGGCCCGACGACCCGTACAACAAGTTCACGCTGGCGCTCGCCGTGCCGCTGGAGCGGTGGATCCGCGGGTTGTCGATCGGTCTCGACTACAGCCGGCTGTGGTCGTCCACCAACTTCCACGCCGACGGGATCAACCAGGTCGATCTCGGTTTGTCGTGGTGGGCGAATCGTTTCCTCGCGCTCGCGCTCGTCGGGCGCGGCCTGAACACCCCGCACACCGGGCCCGGCGGTTCCATCACGCAACCGCTGATCGTCGAGCCGGCGTTGGCGGTCCGTCCGTTCGGAGATCCGCGGCTCGAGCTCGCCGGCAGCGTCGGGCTCGCGCCGAGGGTACCGTCGG
This sequence comes from uncultured Nannocystaceae bacterium, assembly GCA_964650105.1. Taxonomy (GTDB): domain Bacteria; phylum Myxococcota_A; class Polyangia; order Nannocystales; family Nannocystaceae; genus CAZYSW01. Next base: position 7,923 of record CAZYSW010000139.1, on the reverse strand, counting down.
AGCGGCGGTTTCACGTCTACAACGTGCAGCCTCGTGGGCGCGTATTCGTGACCCTTCGAGGGGTTCGATTCTTCGCCGAGGTCTCGCGCATGCGCTATCTGCCCGACCCGGTGCTGGGGGCGGCTGCGCGCGACGGTGCACTGGTCACCGCGGGGTTCGAGCTCGCGTTTCCGCACGTGGGCGTGGCGGGGGCGCTGCTCGGCAGCGCCGGCGGCGAGAGCTCGTTCGGCGTCGACGGGGGCGCAGGGCGCATCCGCGTCTCGCAAGAACGCTACCAGGGGTTCGTGGTCGCGCCTCGCCGGGTGACGCGGTTGCAGCTCTCCAAGTTCGCGGGCGAGCGAGGCATGTGGAAGGTCATCGAGCTGCTCGACCAGGCCGGTGCGCGTGGTGACGCGGTGCTGGTGGAGACCGAGGGCATGACCTGGGGGTGGGCACAGCTGGAGGAGGTGCGGGAGGCGATCCATCGCGCGCGCGGCCGAGGGGCGAAGGTCGCCGCGTACATGTCCGGTGGATCGTTGCGGCACTACTTCGTGGCGGCCGCAGCCGAGCGGATCATCGCGCGTCCGCAGACCTCCCTGTCGATCCTGGGGATGCGCGTCGAGGCGTTCTACTTCCGCGATCTGCTGGCCAAGCTGGGCGCCAAGGCCGAGTTCGTACGCATCGCCGAGTACAAGTCGGCGCCCGAGACCTACGAGCGCGCGTCGGGCAGCGAGCCGGCCAAGCGGCAACGCAAGTTGCTGGTGACCGACCTGTGGAACCACGTGTTGCGCATGATCGCGCAGGATCGGGGGCACGACCCCCTCGTCGTCAAGGACTGGATCGACGATGCCCCCTTGCATCCGCCCGAGGCGGTGGGGCTGGGGGTCGTCGACGAGCTGGCCCATCCCGACGAGGTCGACGACCGGCTCGAGGCGTGGCTGGGCCGGAAGGTCCGGCTCGAGCAGCCCCCGAAGCCGCGCGAGCACGCGCACGCCTTCGGGCCTCCTCCTCGCGTCGCGGTCGTGATCGTGGAGGGGGACCTCTACGACAGCGAGAGCTTCGAAATCCCCCTCGTCGGCCGCAAGATCGCGGGCTCGCACACCATCACCAAGGTGTTGGAGAAGCTCCGCAAGGACAAGGGCATCGAAGCGGTCGTCGTCCGTTGCAACACGCCGGGCGGATCGGTCTCGGCATCGGCCGCGATCGCGCGTGAGCTGGACCTCCTGCGCAAGGAGAAGCCCGTCGTCATCTCCATGAGCAACGCGTGCGCCAGCGGGGGCTACTATCTCGCCACGGCAGGGCAGTACATCTTCGCCGACGCCACCACCGTCACGGGCAGCATCGGGATCTTCCATCCGAAGATGGATCTGTCGGGGACCCTCGAAAAGCTCGGGGTGGGGGTCGACCGCTGGGAGCTCGGCGATCACGCCGCCATGCGCTCGTGGTGGAAGCCCTACACCGACCAGGAGCGGGCGGCGGCGATGCAGGACATCCAGAACGACTACGCGATCTTCACCCGTCGGGTCGCCAAGGCGCGCAACATGACGCTGACTCAGGTCAACGACGTGGCTCGGGGACGGATCTGGAGCGGCGTGCGGGGGATGGAGGTCGGCCTGGTGGATGCCTACGGTGGCCTGCGCGAAGCGGTGATCCGCGCCCGGGCCATCGCCGGCCTCGACCCGGGGGAAGGCGCGGTGGAGCTCTATCCCCCCCCGCCCGGCGTGCTCGAGAACCTGCGACGGCTGTTCGACGTGCGGTTGCCATCCCCGCTCTCCGACGGGGGAGCCGGGCTCGCGAAGGTCCCCGCGAGCGTCGCTGCGGCGAAGCTGGGATTGCCGATCGGTTGGCTCGTGGCGCTTCGCCATCTGCCTGCGCCGCTGTGGCTGATGGAAGCGCCGGTCCCGATGGCGCTCGCCGAGGAGACGGTGGTGGTCGCCGATTGACGACGAAGGCCGTGGCCCCATCGGGGCGCACGGCCTTCGGTGTCTCGGGGTGTGACCGGATCAGGCGTTGCTCAGGTTCTTGTCGACGAACTCCCAGTTCACGAGGTGATCGAGGAACGCGTCGATGAACTTGGGGCGAGCGTTGCGGTAGTCGATGTAGTACGCGTGCTCCCAGACGTCGAGCGTCAGAAGCGGCGTCTGGCCGTCGCGCAACGGGTTGTGGGCGTTGGGCGTCGACAGGATCTTCAGCTTTCCACCGTCGCTGACCAGCCAGGCCCATCCGGAGGCGAAGTGGGCGGCCGCGACGTCGGCGAACTGCTTGCGGAAGGCATCGTACCCCCCGAAGTCGCGGTCGATCGCCGCTGCGATGGCGCCGCTGGGCTCGCCGCCGCCGCCGGGCTTCATGCAATTCCAAAAGAAGGTGTGATTCCAGACCTGCGCGGCCTGGTTGTAGAGCTTCCCCTCGGACTTTCGAATGAGGTCCTCGAGGCTCCAGCTCTCCTCGGGCTTGCCCTTGACGAGCTCATTGGTGGTTTCGACGTACTTCTGGTGGTGTTTGCCGTGGTGGTACTCCAGGGTCTCCGCGCTCATGTGCGGGGCCAGTGCGTCCTTGGGGTACGGCAGGTCGGGCAGTTGGAAGCTCATCGGGTCGACTCCTTCTCGCTGGATTCGTGAGGGGGCGCGACCGTGCCACGCGGATTCGATCACTGTCAAACCGGCCAGGGTGTGTCGCGACCGCGCTCGGGGGCCGGTGCCCGCCGACCGCGAAAGCGTGCGCGCGGTCGCGGCCGATCACCGCGGCCTCGCTCTTTGCGCCGGAGCAACGCGGCGGCGTTGGAGGCGCGCCGGGCCGGCCTCGGGGCTCGTTTTCCATGAGGACGTGCTAGGTTTCGCTCGGAGAACGAAGGCGAGGACCGGGATGGCCCCGGCCGCGACCCGAAGCCCCCGACGCACATGAAGAACGAGAGTATCGAAGCCGCCTATGGGCGCCCTCGAGCGCGCCACGACGAGACGGACCGACGCGACGAGCCCGTGACCGTGCCGTGGATCCGAGGCCAAAAGGGCCAGGTTCCGCTGGTGATGGTGACCGCCTACGACGCGACGTTCTCGCGCATGCTGGACGAAGCGGGCGCGGACATCCTGCTCGTGGGCGATTCACTGGGGATGGTGGTGCAGGGCAACGACACCACGTTGTCGGTGACCGTCGACGACATCGTCTACCACTGCCGCGCCGTGGCTCGTGGCGCGCGGCGGGCCCACATCGTGGGGGACATGCCCTTTTTGAGCTACCAGGTGACCCCCGAAGACGCGCTGCGGAACGCCGGTCGAATCATCGCCGAAGGGAACGCGCATGCCGTCAAGCTCGAGGGCGGGCGTGCCGTCGCGCCGACCATCGCGAGGATCGTCGCCGCCGGGATCCCGGTGATGGCCCACGTGGGGCTGACGCCCCAGTCGTTTCATGCCATCGGTGGGTTCAAGGTGCAGGGACGGGACGAGGACGCAGCCGAGCGGATCCTCGCCGATGCGCGCGCGGTCGCCGAAGCGGGCGCCTACGCCCTGGTCCTGGAAGGGATCCCCGGCGACCTCGCGTCGCGGGTCACGGCCGAGGTCCCGATCCCCACCATCGGCATCGGAGCCGGCGTGGAGTGTGACGGGCAGGTGCTGGTCTGCTACGACCTGCTCGGCCTCACGCCCAACCTCAAGCCCAAGTTCGTCAAGGGATACGAGACGCTCTTCGAGCGCGGGGTGGCGGCCACCCGTGCCTTCTGCGACGAGGTGCGGTCCCGTCGCTTCCCGGGACCCGAGCACACCTTCGGCTCCCGCAAGCGCCCCCGCGCCGTGGCGCAGACGGGCTGAGTCCTGTTCCGAAATCCTGTTAGCCTGACGCTCATGCCGCTTTCGCCGGAGCAGGAGTGGATCCTCGTCGCGTGTGGCCTCCTGGCACACGCCGACGGGATCCTCGAGGTGGGGGAGTGGGATCAAGTGCTGTGGATGCTCGACGATCGCATCGAGACCGCCGATTCCGACGCGTGGACCGAGGTGCTCGCCGATGCCGGGCGGCTGCGCGAGCGCCTCGACGCACTTCAGCCTCCGCCCCCGTTCTTGTCGGAGATGATCCTCGAAAAGGCCTGGCGCATGGCGCTGGCCGACGGGCGCGGGAGCGAGGCAGAGGCGGCCGTGCACGACGAGATCGCGAACAGGCTCGGGGTGAGCCCGATGGAGGCCGCGCAGTGGCGCCGTGGATGGACCGAGCGGGCGGCGCGTCGCGCGGAGGTCGTCGCCGGGTTCGCGGCCATCTTGGCGAACATCGACGGGCGTACCGACCCCGACGAACGCGTGGAATACGAGAACCTCTTGGCGCGCCTGCCGGTACCCGAGGACCGGCGGGATGCGCTGCTCAGCCAGCTCGAAGCGCCGCCCGAGCTGGACGCGATCGTCGGCGGCCTGGCTGCGCTCGATCCCGAAGATCGCAAGATCGCGCTGCTCGGCGTGGTCCCGTTCGTTCACGCCGCGGCCCGCGGAGACGCCGAGCGCCGTGCGTTCTTCGATCTCGCCGAGCGGGTGGCGGTCTCTCGCGCCGACGCCGAGCGCATGCTCGACCGGTGAACGGGCGCGATCACCATCGCATCGGCCCCACGGCGCACTACACCGCCCACGTGTGGAAGCGGCTGGGGCTGCCGTACGCCGACCTGTTCGCGACCCCCAAAGGCGCGGTGCTGTACTGGTCGTTCTTCGTGGCCGGCGAGTGGATCACCCGCGTGTCCCCGCGCGTCCCCTCGATGCAAGACTACCTCGAGTATCGGCACCGGCTCGTGGATGCCGTGGTGTGCAGCGCGAAGCCGGACGTGTTGGTGGAGGTGGGGGCCGGCTTCTCCCCTCGGGCGCTGCAGTGGGCCCTCGACCACGGTGTGCGCGCGGTGGAGATCGATCTTCCCCACATCGCGGCGGCCAAACGCGCTGCCCTCGAGGATGCTCCGAACGAGGTTCGGAGCATCCTGGATCACGGGCTCGTCGTCGTGCCCGCGGACGTGCTCGATCAGGGCTTCGCGAGCGCTCTGGCCGACCTCGTTCGTGGCGCGCAAAGGCCCGTGGTCGTGGCCGAGGGCCTCGTCTCCTACTTCGATCCCGCCGACCGCCGGCGTCTGTTCGAAGGGGTGGCCCGAGGCCTGGCCGCGTCCGAGGGGGGGACCTTCGTCGCGGATCTGCACACCAAGGGGGCACAGGCGACCTTCAGGGGGCCGACGAAGGTGCTGCGCCTGGCGATCACGGCGATCACCGGACGGCGCCGCGCCCTCGAGCCGTTCGAGGATGCAGCGGCGATCGATCGCGCGCTGCGGGATGCCGGCTTCGACGAGGCCCGCGAGGTGCTTCCGGCCGAGCACCTGCACACGCAGCCGCGCCTGGCTCGGCTGCGCTCTCCCGCGCACGTCTGGGTGGCGACGGTCAGCGGAGCTGCCAGGGCATGATCGCGTGCGCGTTCTTGGGCTCGAGGTACAGCGTCGAAAGCGGCGCGGCGGACAGGGTGCGGTCGAGCGCAGGGGGCATGGCCTCGCGCAGGGCGGCGCCGCCCTTGCCGGCGCGTCGACGCGCGCCGACCTTCTCGATCGTGCTCGCGAAGGGCTCGTCCACGTCGCCCAGGATGATGTCGACGAGACGGCGTCGCTTGGGCAGGACGCGGATCTCGAGGGTGCGGAACGCGGGGACCTTCGCCCGCTCTCGGACGAGCGCGATGGCGTCCGCGAGGCCTCCGAAGCGGTCCACGAGGTCCACGTCCTTGGCGTCGGTGCCCGACCAGACGCGACCGCGGCCGATCTCGTCCACGCGCTCGGGCGTCAAGTCGCGGCCCTTGGCCACGCGGTCGACGAAGAGCCGATACGTCCTGCGGATCGACGCCTCGAGGATCTCCCGCTGGCGGGGCTCGAGCGGGGCCCACGGGCTGCCCAGGTTCGCGTTGTCGCCGCGTTGGAAGGTCGCCGTCGAGATCCCGAGCTTTCGTAGGAGCCCCGAGGCATCCACGTTGATCGAGATGACCCCGATGGACCCGGTGATGGTCATCGGATCGGCCAAGATGGTGTCGGCGGCCGTCGAGACGTAATAGCCACCGCTCGCGGCCACGTCGCCCATCGAGACGACGAGGGGCGGAGAGCCGCGGGGGTCCTCGCGGTGAGCCTCGACGGTGCGTTGCACCTCCCGCCAGATGATGTCGGAGGCCAGTGCGGATCCTCCGGGGCTGTTCACGCGCAGCACGATGCCCTTGCAGAACGGATCGTCGCGAACGTCGCGGAGCGTCTGGGCGATGGTGTCGCCCCCGGTGAAGTCGAGGTCGAGCAAGGGGATGTACCGGCTCGGACCGTCCACGATGGTGCCTTCGACCAGCACCACCGCCACGTAGGGCGCCTCGCTCCACGTCAGATCGCGCGGGCTGGTGTCGTGAAACTCGTTGAAGTCGACCTCCGCGCCGATGTCCTCCGAAATGCGCTTTTTGATCTCGTCTCGATGGACCACCGCGTCCACCAGACCGGCTTCGAGCGCCTCCTGGGGACCATGGGGCGCCGTGTCGATCGAGCGTCGAACCTCCGCGATCGTCAGGCCGCGGGCCTGCGCGATGTCCCGAACGACCTGCGTGTAGATGTCGTCGAGGAGGGCTTCGCGCTGCCCTCGATCGGAGGGGCTAGGGGCCGTCTCCGTGAAACGCTCCCCGGCGCTCTTGTACTCGTCGACCTTGATCACCTCGGCGCGGACCCCGATCTTGTCGAGGGCTTCCTTGAAGTAGAAGCTCGTGCTCGCCAGCCCCACGATCTCCAGGGAGCCGGCGGGGTGCAGGAGCACCTTCTCGGCCACGCTCGCCAGGTAGTAGTCCTCGAGCGCGGCCCCCTCGAGGTACGCGAAGACGTGCCCGCCGGCGTTGCGGACGCGGATCAGCGCCTCGCGGAGCTCGTGCAGGCTCGCCCAGCCGAGGTCGAGCCCGCGTGCATCCACGAGCAGCACCGAACGCGCGCCGGCCTGCTCGGCACGTTCGATGCGGCGGAGCATCGCGATCAGCCCGCGCTCGTCCTCGACGTCGGCGAGCCTCAACCGCTCGATGTCCACGCGGCGGGACCAGTACACGCGCCCGCGGCGTGTGGTGTGCAGGCGCGCATGAACGCCGTAGCCATCCAACCCGTCCGACACGCCGGCGCGAACACCACCGCCCACGCTCACGAAATCCCAGGAGGCTTCGAGGCTCACCGAGCCGCGGACGGCCTTCTCCTCGCGCAGCGGGGCGAGGGTCTGCTCGTCGAGCGCGACGGTCCGCACCTGTTCCACCTCGCCTCGCAGCGCGAGCCCGTGAAACCGCACCGAGAGGCGTCCGCGGGGCAGAAGGCCCGAGACGCCCACGTTTCGCAACCCCTCGCCGGGACTCGCCTCCAGGAGTTGGGCGCGCAGCCCTCCGGCGAGCTCCAGGTGATGGGTCCCCAAAGGGCGCACGGCCGCCTCGCCCACCAACGACATCTGGGCCGGGAGCAGGTCGCTGTGGAGGTCGACCGGGGAGAGCTGCAAGTCCACCCCCAGTGAGCCGTAGTTGAACACGCGGGTGAGCATGCCGACGTCGAGCGCGGGCCGTTGCAGCCACTCGCCTTGCCCGCGGATGCCGTGGAGCGCCACGCCGAACGTGCCGTGCTCGCCCAGGCCGGTGGCCAGCCCGAAGCTCAGCTTGGTGATGTCGGGGTTGGCATCGGCGTCGAAGTCGGCTACCCCATCGCCGAGCCCCGGGCGCACGATCTGGGCACCGAAGCCCAGGGCGAGCCCGAAGCGGAAGCCCAGCGCGAGGAAGGTGCCGATGCCCGAGCCGCGGGCGAAATCGGAGACGGCGTCGTACCCGAGGATGCCGAAATCCAGCCCTCTCACCGTCCCGAGCAGCGCGGGGTTGAGCTCGATGCTGCTGGCGTCGCCCTCCCCGGAATAGTCCTTGTACACGCGCTCCACCCCGTCGGTGGGGTTGCGCACCGTGCCGCTCACC
>CAZYSW010000138.1:0-12475 GCA_964650105.1 uncultured Nannocystaceae bacterium | reverse complement strand
GCGCAGCCGCGCAATGTCGAACTCCTTGCCGATGCCGCACCCGAGCGCCTTGACCACGTTGCCGAGTTCCTCGTTGTCGAGCACCTTGCCCAGCGTGGCCTGCTCGGCGTTGAGTACCTTGCCGCGCAGCGGCAAGATGGCCTGGGTGTTGCGGTCCCGCCCCATCTTCGCGGAGCCTCCCGCGGAGTCGCCCTCGACGATGAACAACTCCGCCTTGCGCGGATCGGTGCTGGCACAGTCCGCGAGCTTCCCGGGCAGGTTCACCCGGGCCGACATCGCGCTCTTGCGCGAGACCTTCTGAGAGGCCGCGCGCGAGGCGGCGCGCGCCCGCGCCGCCGCGATCACGCGCGCCACGATTGCCTCGGCGGTGCTTCGGTTCTCGTGCAACCACTGCTCGAGCGCAGGCCGGATGGCGCCTTCGACCTGCCCCACCACCTCGGGGTTGTTCAACCGATTCTTGGTCTGCGATTGGAACTGCGGCTCCATCACGTAGACCGAGAGCAGGCTGACCATCCCCTCGCGCATGTCCTCCAGCGTGACGCTCACGCCCTTGGGCTCGAGCTTGTGCGCCTGCATGTACGACCGCAGCGCCTTGCCCAGCGCGTTGCGAAACCCCTGCTCGTGCGTGCCGCCGTCGGGGGTGGGCACACCGTTGACGAACGAGTACGTCGCGTCGTCGGTGGCTTCCGTCCACGCGAAGGCCACCTCCAGCTTCGGCTCATCGGCCCGCTCGAACGAGAACATCCCCGGGTGCACCGCCGGCTGACCCCGGACCTTGATGAGCTTGCCGAGGTACTCGACGATGCCCTCGGCGTGGAAGAACTCCTCGGGGCCGGCCGCCTTCGGATCGACGAAGACGATCTTCAGCCCCTTGTGCAGATAGCTCTTCGACTCCAGGCGCTCTCGGAGCACCAGCGGGTCCAGGGTGGTCTTTCCGGCGAAGACCTCCGGATCGGGCCGCAGGTGCACACTGGTGCCCGACCCCCGGGCCGATCCGATCTTTCGGAGCTTGCCGGTGAGCACGCCTCGCTCGAAGGAGACCTCCCACTTGCCCCCATCGCGCCACACGGTCACCGTCAGGCGCTCGGACAGAGCGTTGGCCACCGCCGCGCCGACCCCGTGCAACCCGCCCGAGTGGCGATAGCTCCTGTCGTCGAACTTTCCCCCCGCGCCCAACTTGGTGTACACGGCGACCACCGCCGGTACCTTGAGCTGCGGATGCATGTCGACCGGGATCCCGCGGCCGTTGTCGGTGATGGTGATTCCGCGATGGTCCGCGTCGAGGACGACATCGATCTGCGTCGCGTGGCCGTTGATCACCTCGTCCACGGCATTGTCGAGGATCTCCCACACCAGGTGATGCAGACCGTCCTTGCTCACGCCACCGATGTACATGCCGGGCCGCTTGCGGACGTGCTCCACCCCTTCGAGGAACTGGATCGCCGACGCGTCGTAGCCACCTCCTTTGCGCGCCTTCTTCCCCGCGCTCACCTTGGTGCTCCGCGACTTGGTCTTGGTCGCCATCCCTAGTCCTCCGCGTCTTCACCGGTCAGAAGGGGAACCTTCGGAGGCGGAAGCTCGAGCTTCTTGACCGTCCCCCGTTTGAACACCGCGCGCCCCTTGCCGCCGCGGCTGGTCGGCTCCCGATCGGCGCCCGTCAGCTTCTGACTGCCGCCCGAGCTCTTGTGGATCACGACGGGCACGTCGGCGTTGAATGCCCCGACGACCTGGTCACCAGCGTCGCACTTGATGAAGATGACCCCCTTGCCGGCCCCGCTGAGCAGATTGACCTCCTGAGCATTGCAGCACAGAAGCCGCCCCTGCTCGGTCAGCGCGCAGACGTCGTCCTCCGCGTACACCTTGAACACCGAGACGACCTCGTCGCCTTTGGCCGGCCGCGCGAACATGCGGCCGCGGCTGGTGCTCGGCTCCTTGTGGGGCCACAGGGTGAACCGCAGGCTGTAGCCTCGTCGGGTGACCGCCAGCATGTGCGGGTAGGGCTCCTCGTACTCCTCCCCCAGCTCGGGCTTGGGGTGGGCGAACTCCGGCATCACGCGCGGGTCCGTCCCCACCGCGGCCACGACGCGCTCCCCGTCCTTGAACTTGAACAGCTTCTGAACCGGCGTGCCGTGCCCCGTCGAGGGCGGCACATCGTTGATCCGGCACACGTAGGCGGAACCCATGTTGGTGAAGAAGACGATGCACTCCTTGGTGCTGCCACCGACCAGCGCGAGGGGCTCGTCACCTTCTCGCATGCGCGTCGTCTCCAGGTTGATCGAGCGCTGCCGCTTGATCCAGCCGTCGCGCGTCACCAGGACGACGGCGTCCTCCTCGACGATGAAGCTCTCGGCCGAAAACTCCTCGGCGAGATCCTCGTCGCTGATCCGCGTCCGCCGGGGGTCCCCGAACTTGTCCGCCACCTCCTGGAGCTCCTCTTTGACCAGGTTGGCGAACTTGGCCTTGCTGTGGAGGATGGCCTCGATGCGTCGGGCCTCGGCGCGCTTTTTCTGCAGCTCGTCCCGGACCTTCTGAATCTCGAGCTTGGCCAGGCGATAGAGCTTCGTCTCCAGGATGGCGTCGGCCTGGATCTCGTCCAGATCGAACGCCTTCATCAACTTGCCGGCGGCGTCCTCTTTTCCGTTCGACTGCCGGATGAGCTTGATGGCCCGATCGAGCCCGTCGAAGATCTTCTCGAATCCCTCGAGGATGTGGATCCGCTCCCGGAGCTTTCGCAGCTCGTACTCCAGTCGCCGTCGGACGGTGGTGAACCGAAAATCGATGAAATGCTGGAGGATCTGCTTGAGATCCAGGCGAGCGGGGGCGCCGACCTCGGGGTTGCTGGTCGGCACCAACACGGTCAGGTCCACCTTCACCGACACCTGCAACCGGGTGTTCTTGAACAGGTAGGCCATGACCAGCTCGGGGTCCACGTCGGCCTTCTTGTCGAGCTCGAGCTCCACCCGGATGTCGGTCGTGCTGAGATCCTGCACCCCGACCAGGACCGGCAGCTTGCGCTTGAGGATCGTGGCCCCGATCTCCTCCACGATCGCCGCCTTCTCGACGCCGTAGGGCACTTCGGTGATCACGATGCGCGTGCCGTTCTTGGTCTCCTCGACCTTCCAGCGCCCTCGCAGCTTGAACGAGCCCTTGCCGCTCTCGTAGATCGCCGCCAGATCCGCCCGGCTCGCGACCAGCTCTCCGCCGGTCGGGAAGTCGGGTCCCTTGGTGAAGCGCATGAGCTTCTTGACGGTCAGGCTCGGATCGTCGATGAGCGCGATGCAGGCGCGCACCACTTCGGTCAGGTTGTGCGGAGGGATGGCGGTGGCCATACCCACCGCGATCCCCGTACCTCCGTTGACCAGAAGCTGGGGGAAGCGAGCGGGCAGCACGATGGGCTCGCGTCCCGTACCGTCGAAGTTGTCGCGATAGTCGACGGTGTCCTTGCCCAGCTCGGACAGGAGCTGCGACGCCACCTCGGTCAGTCGCGCCTCGGTGTATCGGTAGGCGGCCGGCGAGTCACCGTCGATCGATCCGAAGTTCCCCTGCCCGTCGATCAGCGGCACGCGCATGACGAAGTCCTGCGCCAGCCGAACCATGGCGTCGTACACCGCGACGTCGCCGTGGGGGTGGTACTTGCCGATCACGTCGCCGACGACCTTGGCGCTCTTGCGGTGACGACCGTCGTGGCGCAGGTGCAGCTCGTGATCCATCGTGAACAGGATCCGGCGCGCCACGGGCTTGAGCCCGTCGCGTACGTCGGGGATCGCACGCGCGGTGATCACCGACATCGCGTAGTTCAGGTACTTGCGGCGGGTTTCGTCCGCCAGGTCACCGTCGTGCGTCTCTCCAGCCCCGCCGCCGCCCGGAACGGGAGCGACGCCCGAGGCATCCGCGGCCGCGACCGGGCCTGCGGCGGTGGGCACCGCATCCTCGCTACCCGAGCGCAGACCGGGGGGGAGAAGTTCGAGCTGGTTCATGTGTCGGCTCGCCTTGGGCCGAGCGGGGTCGTTCGCGCGGCGGCCCACCTTACCCGGCCGACGATCCAGGTCAATTTCTTGCCTTCGCCGCCAGGATGTGCCGCCCGCGCACGGCGGCCGTTCCCGCAGCGGGTTTCGACCCGTCGCGGGCTCTCGCCGGGGCACGACATCGGTCGCGGGACGGAGGTCGGGAGGCGGTCCGGCGGATCTGTCGTTTCACCGGCCGGCCGCGAGCGTGCCGCCGCCGGGAACGGGGCCGCCCGCCGCGACACGCGACACCGGGGCACGAGGCGTCAGATCAGATCGTGGCGACGGAGCTCGCGGCGGATCTTTCCCAGCGCCTGCTCCTGGAGCTGACGGATGCGCTCTCGCGACAGCGAGTACTCCTGGCCGATCTCCCGGAGCGTCATCGGCTCGCCCTCGTCCAACCCGAAGCGCTTGCGCAACACGTCCGCTTCGATGGGGCGCAGGACGCCGAGGGCTTCGCGGACGCGGTGGCCCAGCGCGGTCGACTGCAGGAAATCACCCGCCTCCGGCAAGCTCTGGTCTTCGAGCAGATCTCCGAGCGTGCGGCTGTCGGAACCCGCCCCGGAGATGGGGCTGTCGAGGCTGGGCCCCTGATCCATCAAGCACACCCGCATGCGCGCGATCTTCTCCATCGGGACGTCCGCCGCCTCGGAGAGCTCCTCGTCGGTGGGCTCTCGCCCCCACTCGACCTGGAATCGCCGTCGCGTCCGCTCGAGCTTGTGGTGCACGTCGATCATGTGCACGGGGACGCGGACCTCTCGTCCCTTGTCGGCGAGCGCCCGGCTGATGGCGTGTCGGATCCACCAGCTCGCGTAGGTCGAGAACCGGTAGCCGCGCGAGGGGTCGAAGCGGTCGACCGCCTTGAGCAACCCGATGTTGCCCTCCTGGATCAGGTCGGAGAGCGGCATGCCGCCGCGGGCGTACCGGCGCGCCATCGTCACGACCAACCGCAGGTTGGCGCGGACGAACGCGTGCTTGGCCTTCCACAGCTCGGCGCCGGCACGACGCGCCCGCTCGACGTACCGCCGGTAGGGCTCGCTGCCCGTGGGCGGAAAGGTGACCTCAAGCACGGCGAGATTGCGCTGTCCCTCGAGGATCGACTGCAGGTCGGCTGCGATGGGCTCGGACGCCTCTCCGTCGGTATCGACGCGCGCCAGCAGCTCGGCGAGCTCCCGCGCGATCCGTGCGAAACGCTCGGCATTGGCCCGGGTCTGGCGATCGCGAACGTTGCGGGACGCGGTCTCCAGGGCCTTCATCGCCGGCCGCGGGAGGGCCTTGGCGGGCAGCGTGCCCTCGACCACCCGCAGGATCGCCGACGTGAACGCGGGATAGGCCAAAAGGGCACCCCAGTAGGCCACCCGACAGGCGACGATCCGCTCCGCCGCCGCGTGCTCCTCCTCGGGAGACATCACGGAGACCGCCGCCATCTGCCGGAAGTAGATGCCGAGCGTGGAGAGATCCTCGGGGGGAGGGTCCAATCCGAGGTCCCGGCCGGCAGCGGGAGGGGAAGGGGCGGGTCCGGGGGTGGCCATGGGGTCCTCCTGCGAAACGGCCGCGTCCAATGCGCCGCACGGTTTCGCTTGCCTTCTTAGATCGCTGGGCGGGCGCATAAGGTTACCCGCAGGTCTTGCGCTCGGCCGCAAAGGTGTGCGCGCATTGCGCACCGACCCTGCCCGCGAGGGGGGTCCCACCCCGTCGGCGACCCCCGACCGCCTGCGCCCCCCGACGATCGGGCCATGTCCGCCCGCGGAACGGTTACGTTGAAGCCGGCAATGGTCGACGACGCAGCACCGATCCGCGTGACGACCGTGCTCGGGAGCCTCGCCCTCGGGGTGTGGCTTTGCGCGTGCGACCTGTGGCTCAAGGTCTTGGCGCGAATGGGCGCCTGCGCTTCGTCCACCGACATCGCCGACACCTCGTGGGCCGCATGGGCCGTCCCCGACGGGTGCACCCCCCTCGAGATCGTTCCCGGCGCCGCGCTGCATCCGGCCGAACGCGCCGCCCCCCTGCTCCCGCTTTCGCTCCCCGCGGCGGCGGGTCAGGTGTGGGGCCTCGCCCTGTTCGGGATCGCCACGATCGTCACCATCCTCGTGGTCCGTTGGCAGTGGCGCACGCGCGGGGACGTGCTGGCGCTCGGCACCTTGTGGGCCGGCGTGGCGATGCACGGCGCCCCCCGTTTGCTCCACCGAGGGACGACCTTCACCGAGCTCGAGCTTTGGGGGTTCGCCACCGGATTGGGGGACTTCACCATCGCCTGGGCGGCGGTTTGGCTGGCATGGCGCCTCGTCGCGGAGCTTCGCGCGTGAGGGCGGCGAAACCTTGCACGCGCAAGGACGCTGGCTCACGACGCTCGCCCCTCGAGCCACCGCCTCGCCGCGGGCCCGTTCGCTTGCTGGATCGGTGACGCTTTGTATGCTCCGGCCGTGCGAGCAGGCCAGGCGGACCCGGACGGCCCGACGCGCGTCGTGATCGTGGGCGGCGGGTTCGGAGGGCTGGAGGCCGCCAAGACGCTGGGAGCCGCGGGCTCGGCGGATCTGCGGGTCGTCGTCGTCGATCGCCGCAACCACCACCTCTTTCAGCCCCTCCTTTATCAGGTCGCCATGGCCGGGCTCAGCCCCGCCGACATCTCGATCCCCATCCGGACCGTGCTCGAGCGCTACGAGAACGTGGAGGTCCGGCTCGGTCACGTCGAAGACGTCGATCTCGCACACAAGACCGTCCGCTGCGACACCGGAGATCTCCGCTACGATTACTTGATCCTCGCCTGCGGTGCCAACCACAGCTACTTCGGGAACGAGAGCTGGGAGGACCACGCGCCGGGGCTCAAGACGTTGGAGCAGGCGACGGAGATCCGGCGTCGTGTGCTCACGGCGTTCGAGCTGGCGGAGGTCGAGCAGGATCCGGCGCGTCGTCGAGCGTTGATGACCTTCGTCGTCGTCGGGGGTGGCCCGACGGGCGTGGAGCTGGCTGGCGCCCTGGGGGAGCTCAGCCGTCACACCTTGAGCCGGGACTTCCGCAACGTCGATCCCACCAGCACGCGCGTCATCCTGATCGAGGGAGGACCGCGGGTGTTGCCCGCCTTCGACGAGGCGCTCTCGCGCGCCGCCGCGCGCAGCCTCGAAAAGCTCGGGGTGACGATCTGGACCAACACCCGGGTGACGAGCGTCGATGTCGACGGGGTACGGGCGGGGACGGAATCGATCCGGGCGGCCACCGTGCTGTGGGCCGCCGGCGTGGAGGCGAGCCCGCTGAACGCCCGGCTCGGCGTGGAGTTGGACGCCGCCGGACGGGTCCCGGTCCAATCCGACCTCAGCCTGCCGGGGCATCCCGAGGTCTTCGTGATCGGGGATCAGGCGCGCTTCGTCGACGGGGGAGAGGTGGTACCCGGGTTGGCCCCGGCCGCCATCCAGCAGGGCCGCGCAGCGGCGCGCAACATCCTCGCCGACCTACGCAACGTGGGGCGCGAGACCTTCCACTACTTCGACAAGGGCATGATGGCGACGATCGGCCGCGCCTCGGCGGTGGCGCAGAGCGGGACGTTGCGCCTCACCGGCCTGCTCGCCTGGCTGGCGTGGTGCTTCGTGCACATCTGGTATCTCGTGGGGTTCCGCAATCGGCTGCTGGTGTTCATCCAATGGGTGTGGTCGTGGGTCCGGTACCGCCGCGGCGCCCGGCTCATCACGCACCCCGACTGGAAGCTGGCCGACGAGACCAGCGTGGCTGCCCTTCCTCGGGCGACCACCGCCTCCGGGCGCGCCGAAGCGTCGTCGCCCGAGACCGCACGCCCCTCAGCGCGGACCGATGCGCTCGATGCCCGCGTAGGGCCGTAGGACGGCGGGGATCCGGATACTCCCGTCGGCTTGCTGATGGTTCTCCAAGATGGCCACCAGCGCGCGTGAGTCCGCGATCGCGGTGCCGTTGAGCATGTGACAGAAGCGGTTCTTGCCCTTGCCGTCGCCGGTGTCGGCGCGATAGCGGATCCGAAGCCGCCGCGCTTGATAGTCGGTGCAGTTCGAGGTGCTGGTCACCTCCCCGTAGCCGCCCCGACCGGGCATCCAGGCCTCGATGTCGTACTTGCGATAGGCGGGACCGCCCAGATCGCCCGAGGCGATGTCCAGCACCCGGTACGGCAACTCGAGGGCCGAGAAGATCTCCTCCTCGATGGCGAGCAGACGCGCGTGCATGGCCTCGCTGGCCTCCAGCTCGCCCACGGTGAAGGCGAACAGCTCCACCTTCGTGAACTGGTGCACGCGATACAGGCCGCGAGATTCCTGTCCCGCCGCGCCGGCCTCGGTACGAAAGCAGTGGGAGAGCCCCGCCAGCAAGATGGGGAGCTGCTCTTCGTCGAGGATGGTGTCCGCGAGCATGCCCCCGAGCGTGATCTCGGCGGTGCCGACCAGGCACAGATCCGTGTTCGCGACGCTGTAGACCTGGGTGGACTCCCCCCGGGGATTGAACCCGAGCCCCTGCAGAATCTCCGCGCGGGCGAGGTCGGGGGTCACGTGCACCACGAAGCCGTGCTTGCGCGCGACGTCGATCGCGTACCGCTGGAGCGCCAGGTCCAGCAGCACCAGCTCGTTCTTCAAATAGTAGAACTTCTGCCCCGCCACCTTCGCACCGGCGGTGAAGTCCGCCAGGTCCAGCGCCTCGCAGATCTGCAGGTGATCACGCGGCTCGAACCCTTCGGCCGCGAAGTCGCGGGGCGTACCGTGCTTGCGCAGCTCTCGATGGTCGTCGTCCGTGAACCCGCGCGGCGCGTCGGGGTGGGTGAGGTTGGGGACCTTGCCCCACGCCTCGTCGCGCTCGGCGAGCGCCGCCTCGGTCTTGGCCTTCAGCTCGCGCTCCTCGTCGCGCAAGCGCCGGCCCTCCTCGACGAGGGGGGCGCGCGCGGCCGCCTGATCGGCCTTGGGGAGCTTGCCGACCTCGCACATCGCCAGGCTGTTCTCGTTCTGGCGACGGCGCAGGTCCTCTTCGGCCTGCAAGAGGTCCCGGTACGCGCGGTCGAGGCTCTGCAAGCGCTCGACGGTCCGAACCTCCCACCCCTCGGTGCCCGGCCGCAGGTCGTCGAAGATGGCCGCGCAGCGGTCGGCCAGGTTCCGGGTCAGCCGCTCCGGCTCGGTCCGCAGAAGCTTGATGTCGAGCATCGCCGGCGAAACATAGCTTTCTTGGTCGCCCCCGGGGTCGCTGGTACTACGTGTGATGAGGGCCTACATGGCCCCACATTCGATGCCGCGACCGCTCCCCACCTTGCTCGCGATGATCTTCCTGACGCTGTGTGGCGTGGGTGGATCGGCGGGCGCGGAGTCGGCGCCGCTTCGACCCCCCGACCGCCTCGAGGCGCCCGAAGACCTCCACGACGCCGGCCCCACCCTGGTCGACGCACGGCTGCCGCCGGACGCCGCGACGGAAGCCTCGGACCACGATCCCGACGTCGACGGGTGGCCGGCCCGAATCGAAGCACGGCTCGCCACACTGGCCGAGCGAAGCGTTCGGACCGCGGCGGACGACGCCCCCGTGGACCGCGCGCGGCACGAGCTCGCCGCCCGACTCGACGAGATCGCGCGGAAGATCAGCCCCCGGGCGAAGGTCGGCATCACCGTCCGCGATCTCGACAGCGGCCGCACGCTGTACGACTGGCAGGGCGACGCCGCGCTCAATCCGGCGAGCAACCACAAGCTCCTGACCGCCGCCGCGGCGGTCGAGCTTCTCGGGGCCGACTACCGGTTCGAGACGCGCGTGCTGGTCCGCGACGACACGCTCTACCTCGTCGGGGAGGGGGATCCCTCGCTCCAAGTCCGTGATCTGAAGGCGATCGTCGACGCGGTCCGGGCGAACGTCGACGTCGGTCGGATCGCTCGCATCGTCATCGACGACAGCTTCTTCAGCGAACGGCGATTCGGGCCGGGCTACGATCCCGACGGTCCGGGATACAGTTGGATGGCGCCCAGCGGCGCGCTCTCGCTGCAGTTCAACACCCTGGAGATCGCCGTGTCGCCTCGAGCCCCGGGCGAGCCCGCGGACGTCGTGGTGCAACCGGCCTGCAGCCACGTGCAGGTCCGCAACACCGCCCGCACCGGACGAGGTCGCGGCGTCGACGTGCAAACCCACGCCCGGGACGACCAGACCGTGGTGCACGTCGGCGGATCGTTGCCCGCCTCGCACCCCGGGGTCCGCCTGCGACGGCGGGTCAGCGACCCCGGCCTGTTCACCGGCACCACCTTCGCGAGCCTGCTGACGGCCACGCCGCTGCCCGTGGAGCGGGGGCGCGTCCCGGCCGACGCCACGCTCGTGACCACCCACGCCTCCGCCCCGCTGCCGGAGGTGCTCGGCTCGGCACTCAAGTTCTCCAACAACTTCACCACCGAACAGGTCCTTCGCACCCTCGGACGGCGCATGACCGGAGAGCCCGGAGACTGGCGAAACGGCGGCGAGGCCCTGCGGCGCTTCTGGAATGCGATCGGTCAGGACGAGCGCGTGCTCGTCTTCGAGAATGCTTCGGGGCTCAGCCGCACGGGGCGGCTGACCGCACGCGCGCTCGTCGATCTCCTGCAGGCCGTCACCACCGACGAGGCGGAGGCCGCCGAGATCATCGCGTCCATGCCCGTGGCCGGGCGCGAGGGTACGCTGCGTGGGCGCCTGAAGCAGACCGCCGGCCGCGTTCGAGCGAAGACCGGCACGCTTGCCGACGCCAGCGCCCTGACGGGGATCGTGGCGGCGGACGACGGTCATCCGCGCCTGGGCTTCAGCATCATCGTCAACGGCCGCGTCGGCGCCAAGAAGGCGCGCCGGCTGCAGGATCGCATGGTGATGGCGCTGGTGGCCCACATGCCGGATTGAGCCCTGCCCTGCCGGGGTGCGCGACGCTCGGCACGGGAGCGGAGGCGGTGCACCGTGCCAGGGCCCGGACCCGGGCGCCCCCCTCGCCCGGCCCGATCCTCGGGCGATCTCGCCCGGGCGTGCCGGCGCGCGTAGACTCGCGGCCCGATGGCTCGCACACGCTTGTTGCTCTTGTTCGGCGGTACCTCCTCGGAGCACGAAATCTCGATCCGCAGCGCTCGCTCGATCCTCGCGGCCCTCGATCGCGACCGGTTCGAGCCGACGCTGGTCGGCATCGGCCGCGATCGCCGTTGGCGGCAAGGCGAGGCGACCGAAGACCTCGAAGCCATCGTGAAGGCCGGTCGCGAAGTCGCCGACGTACGAGCCCTCCAGCCCGACGTGGTGTTTCCCGTCCTGCACGGCCCCAACGGCGAAGACGGAACGATCCAGGGGATGCTCGAGCTGCTGGGGGTGGCCTACGTCGGGTCGGGCGTCCTGGCGTCCGCGCTGTGCATGGACAAGGTCGCGCAAAAGCAGCTCGTCGGCGCGGCCGCCCCCGACATCCCCCTGGTGCCGTGGTGCAACGTCGATGGGCGGACGCTGGGCGACGAAGGGGCCCGCCGTGACGAGGCCGAGCGCATCGCCCGAACCCTCGGGTTCCCGTGCTTCATCAAGCCCGCGAACCTCGGCTCGTCGGTCGGGGTGACCAAGGCGACGGATCGCGCCTCGCTGCAGGAGGCGCTGCGTACCGCCGCCCGGTACGACCACAAGATCGTGGTGGAGCGAGGCATCGACGCGCGGGAGATCGAGGTGGCCGTGCTCGGCAACGGCGGGGCCGAGACGCTGGTGAGCGCCCCCGGCGAGATCCGTCTGCCCCCCGGCGTCTGGTACGACTACGACACCAAGTACGTCAACGACGTCGCCACCCTGGACATCCCCGCCGACCTCCCCCCCGAGGTCGCGGGTCGGATCCGCGAGCTGGCGCTCGAAGCGTTTCGCGCCACCGATTGCCGGGGGCTGGCGCGCATCGACTTCCTCCTCGACCGCGCCACGTCGACGCCCTACCTCAACGAGCTGAACACGATGCCCGGCTTCACCTCCATCAGCATGTACCCCAAGCTCGTCGAGCATGCCGGTATCTCGTATCGCGACCTCGTCACGCGTCTGTGCGACCTGGCGCTCGATCATCATCGCGAGCGCGCGGCGCTGACCGTGGAGCGGTAGCCGGCCCCTCCGACGCCCCGCCTCGCGTGGTCCGTCGGGGCGCCGCCGACCCGCCCCGCGCTCGCGGAGGCGAGCCGGGACCTCGTCGAGCCGACGGCGAATGCCGTCGGAGCCCACCGCCGCAACCGACCGCGGTGGTCGGCGCCCATTTCCCGGGATGACATTTTTTCTCCGCGTGGCAACCTGCAGCCCATGAACGATCTGCCGCCGCGCGTGCTGTCGGGGGTGCAGCCCTCGGGCGAGCTGCACATCGGCAACTACTTCGGTGCCATCCGCCAGCACATCGCTCTTCAGGATCGGTATCCCGGCGAGTGTTTCTACTTCATCGCCGATTACCACGCCCTGACCACCGTGCGCGACGCCGACGCCCTGCGCAACAATCGGCTGGAGCGTCTGCGAGTAGAACCCGAGCATCAACGCTTCGGCGTTCG
>CAZYSW010000137.1:1483-12534 GCA_964650105.1 uncultured Nannocystaceae bacterium | reverse complement strand
CGCGGCGCGGGTGTTCGGCTCGGCCGAAGGCCGCGCGCGCCTCGAGCCCCTGCTCGAGCGGTGGGCCGCCGAGGTCGGCACGATCCTCGACGACGACGACGAGGCCGCGCTTTGGCAGGCGGTCCGAACCGACTGGGCGCTTCTGGACGTGACACCGCCGGGCGCGAGGGGGCCGGGCGACACCTGGGCCATGCGGGCGATCCGGGGCGAGGTCCCGGGCGTGGAGGTCCCGAAAACCTGGGCCTGGGTGGTCGGCACGTGGGTCGGGCTGTTCGAGGTATGGCCCGGCCCGCGCCCCTGGCTGCGCGACCGTCTCCGCGGGCTGTCGGTCGCGCTGCACGACCCCGTGCACCTCGAGCCCGCCCAGCCCGGCCGACCCGCCGCGCTGTGGGAGGTGCGACTGCGGCTCGACGACGGGCGCGCTCGCCTGTGTCGAATGCCGGTCGCCTATCCCCTCGAGATCGCTCCGCTGCTCGAGCGCGCCTCGCAGTCGCGTTGGCAGCGTGGCGGCGCCTCGCCGTCGCTGCAGGGGCTGCGCCGCGCCTGCCTGCACTGGCGCCGCGCTCCACGGGTGGATCCGAGGGCCATCTTTCGGTTTCCCTGAGCCGCCGACCCGCGTGAACGCGGCCGGGCGGCCGACGCCCGGTCTACCTGCACACCTGTCGGACGTAGGCCTGTGACACGCCCTCGATGAACGCCTCGAGATCGTGGACCGGAACGATCGGGTGGCCCGGCCGAAGGTGCGCTCCGACCACGAGCGAGGCGAGGCCGTGAATGAAGCACCACCACCGGGCGAAGAAGCCGAGGAAGTCCGGCCCGTACAGGTGGCCGAACTTGGCCTCCATCTCCGCCGCGAAGCGAACCAGGCGCTGGCCGGCCGGATGATGCGACCCCACGACCTTCTCGTCCCAGTGGTGCAGCATGGTCCCGAAGACCAGCGTGAAGATCCGAGGGTTGTCGCGTGCGAACGAGATGTAGGCCCGGTTGGCGGCCAGCATGCCCTCGCAGGCATCGCCGGAGGCGAACGCCTGCTCGAGCCGTTCGATGATGTCCTTGCTCCCCAGCGTGCGCACCTCGTGGAGGACGTCGAGCTTGCTGGCGAAGTGCTGGTAGAGCGCCGTCGTGCTGACGCCCACCTCTCGGGCCAGGGTCCGCATCGTCAGGCCCTCTGCCCCGAGAGTGGCGACGAGCTCGTAGGCCGCCTGAATCGTTCGGGTACGGAGGTCGGCGTCGTTCCTCATACGAATCGTCCTGCGTCAAGCGCGGGCCAAGAGGCCGTCGACGAAGGCTCGCGATGCGTCCTTGATGAACGCATCGACGTCATGGACCGGCATCACCGCATGCGTGGACCGAAGCTGGCCGGCGATGGTCAGAGAGGCCAGGCCGTGACAGAAGCACCACCACTGCCCGAAGAAGATGGTGGGATCTCTGCCCTCGATGAACGCCGCGAATTTCTGCGCCAGCTTCTGTCCCATTTCGAACCGGTGTCGGCCGACCTCGGACTCGGGCTCGCCGGTGAGCTCGTCGTAGCGCTGCACGTCGCTCTCGAACAACAGGTCGTAAAGGAACGGGTTGTCGCGAGCGAACCTGACGTAACGGAGGCAGGCATCGAGCATCGCTCGACGGGGATCGGACACCGTGAACGCTTCGTCGAGGCTCTCGTTGAGCGCTTCGTAGCCGAGGATGCGAACCTCGGCGAGAACGTCGAGCTTGCTCTCGAAGTGCTGATACAGCGCCGTGGTGCTCATTCCCACGCGATCGGCGAGCCCCCGCATCGTGACGCCCTCGGCGCCCGACGAAGTGACGAGCTCGTAGGCGGCGCGCACGATCCCATCCCGAAGCTCACTCATTGCGGAAGTCGTGTTTGTACGAGCAACGCCCGGCCGAGGGCAACCGAACGCTGCGGACGGGTGACGAGCCTCGCCGCGATGTCCGAAACTGACACGGAACAATGCTCTGTCCCGTTCTGCGGCACTTCGATGCTCGCGCAGCCGTGCCCGGCGGACCGATGGGTCCGGCGCACGACGCCATCGCGTCGACGTCGCGCGGAGCGAGCCGTCGGCGCGACGGGGCGAGCACGTCCTCCCGACCGTGTCTCGAACAGTGTTTTCGTCCCGAAGGAAACGCCGTTGGGAGGAATGGTAGATTTCGCTGGTGGCCGTCGCGGTCCGCGTGTATTTCAGGGCGTCATGATGCGCCCCCCCCGTCGTCTCCCTCGCTTGGTTGCCTTGGCCCTCACCGCGTGCTTGGTCGGTTGTGCCGACAAGGACGACACCGCCGCCGACGCCGACGCCGGCGGGAGCGACACCGGCGACACCGGAGGTGGCGAAGGCAATGACGCCTCCGCGACCAACCCCTCGACGAGCGGTGCATCTCAGACGACCCAGAGCAGCGCCGACGACGAGGGCACGACGGCACCCGCAGACAGTGGAAGCGAAGAGGGCGGCTTCATCACGCCGCCCGACGGCGGCATCGAGGGGCAGTGCGATCCAGGGGCGCAAGACTGCCCCAAGGGAGAGAAGTGCACCGCCTACGTGAGCACGCCCGGCGGTGCGACGGTCGACGCCAACAAGTGCGTACCCGACATGGGCGACAAGCAGTTCGGCGAGATGTGCGAGCGGATGACCGACAACGACGACTGTGACGTCGGCCTCTTCTGCATGACCGACATCAGCGGCAACACCGGGCCGGGTTTTTGCCTCGAGTTCTGCGAGGTCGACGACCCGCTGGGGAGCTGCGAGAACGGAGGCACCTGCATCGGGTTCAACGACGGCACGTTGCCGCTGTGCCAAAATGAATGCGATCCGCTCATTCAAGACTGCCCGTCCGGGCAGGGGTGCTACGCGGCGCTGGACACCTTCGTGTGCGCCGGGACGGCCAACGACCCCGGGTCGGACGGCGACGAGTGTCTCGTGATCCAGGGGTGCAATCCCGGGCTCGTGTGCATCAGTGGTCCGGCCGGCTGCACCGACCGGTGTTGCACGCCGATCTGCGATCTCAACGGGGACGGTACGGAGTGCGTCGATCCTTCCGAGAGCTGCGTCCCCGCGTCGGAGAATCCGAAGCCCGGTCTCGAGAACGTCGGCTTCTGCGTCGTGCCGGAGTGATCGTCGCACCACGCGACCGTGGTGCCGCACGCCCTCGTCGCCCTCACGGCGCGCGCACGGCGAAAGCGTGACCTCCGCGGCGGCGGACCGAGAACGGAGGCCCGAGGGTCGCCGAGTCTCGGATCTCACGAAGCCTGTCGACGCGGGCCAGGTCTTCGGGGCGTGTCCGGACGGCCACCACCCGGGAGCGAAGCGCCCGCGGACGCTTGCGTGTAAAACGGTGCGGCGATGAACGACGAGAGCGGGAAGCGAGGTGAGGCGGCCGACGACGAGGGGCGGGAGGCCCGTGCGCGGACGCGGGTCGCGGTACTCGGCGCGGGGAGCTGGGGGACTGCCCTGGTGCTCCACGCTGCGCGCCGCGGGTTCGAGACGGTGGTGTGGACCCGCAGTCGCGCGCACCGGGAAGCGATGGAGGCGCAAGGCCGCAACCCCCGGTACCTGTCCGACTTCCCGTTTCCTCACAACCTGCGTCCCACCGACGACATGGCCGACGCGCTCGCCGGGGCCGCGCTGGTCATCGTCGCCATCCCCAGTCACGGGGTGCGCGAGGTCATGCGCAAAGTCGCGGAGGTCGTGGCCGCGCGCTCGGACGCCGACGCGCAGGTGCCCGCGTATCTGGTCGCCGCCAAGGGGATCGAGGTCGATTCGTTGGCGATGATGCACGAGGTGCTCGAGGCGGAGCTGCCCCCCGGGCACCGCGACCGCGTCGCCGCGCTGGGAGGACCTAGCTTCGCGGCCGAGGTGGCCCAGGGGCTGCCGACCACCGTGGTGGTGGCCTCCAAAAACGAGGCCGTGACCCTGCAGATCCAGCGGATGCTGTCGGGGGACGGCATCCGGGCCTACGTGACCGACGACGTGCTCGGGGTGGAGCTGGGCGGTACCTTCAAGAACGTGATCGCGCTCGCCGCCGGGATTGGTGACGGGGCCGGTCTGGGACAGAACGCACGCGCGGGGCTCATCACCCGCGGGCTCGCCGAGATCAGTCGCCTGGCCTTGCACCTGGGCGCGCATCCGGCCACGCTGTCGGGCCTGGCGGGCATGGGAGATCTGGTGCTCACCTGCACGGGGGGACTGTCGCGCAATCGCACCGTGGGTGTCGCGCTCGGTCAAGGGCGCAAGCTCGACGAGATCCTGGCCGAGATGGGGATGGTGGCCGAAGGGGTCAAGAACACGAAGTCCGCCTACAACCTCGCCAAGCGCGAGGGGGTGGACATGCCCATCGTGGCCACCATGCACGCGATCCTCTATGGCGGGCTCGCCGTCCCCGACGCCGTCGACGCGCTCATGGGCCGCAAGCTGAAGGCCGAGCGCGAGTGGTGAGGCTCACCTGCCGGATCGCCCCCGTCGTGGCGACTTGGCTCCAATTTTCAATTCCGTTAGGCTAACGCTCGCCCCGTTGAGCAACATCGAGCCCACCCCCTTCGGCGAAAAATACGTCCTGGTCGAGCACATCGCGACCGGCGGCATGGCGGAGATCTATCGCGCGCACTACGCGGGAATCGAGGGATTCGCCAAAGAGCTGGTCGTCAAGACGCTGCGGGAGGAGTTCGCCGCGCGTCCGGAGGTCGTCGGCATGTTCCTCGACGAGGCTCGCGTCGCCGCGACGCTCACCCACAGCAACGTCGTTCACACCTACGACCTCGGCGAGATCGACGGCGAGTACTTCATCGCGATGGAGCTCCTCAAAGGCGAGGAGCTCGTCAACGTCATGCGGCGCAGCCATCAGGTCGGACGGCCGCTGCCGCTCGAGCTGTCGATCGGGATCATCATGCAGTCGTGCGAGGGGCTGCACTACGTGCACACCCGCACCGACGACAAGGGGCGTCCTTTGGGCCTCGTCCACCGCGACATCAACCCCACGAACATCCACGTGGGCTACGACGGCTCGTGCAAGATCCTCGACTTCGGCATCGCGGCGACCCGTGCCTCGGCGGTGGCCAAGAAGGGGCAGGTGGCGGGCAAGCTGTCCTACATGGCGCCCGAGCAGCTCCAGGGCGGCGTCATCGATCTGCGGGCCGACATCTTCCCCTTGGGGATCGTCTTGTACGAGCTGTGCCTGGGGCGTCGACTGTTCCGGGGTCAGCGAGACGAAGTCATTCGGCGCGTGCTGGAGGGAGACATCCCGCCACCGACGTTCGTCGACCCCGACTTTCCGCCGGCGCTCGAGGCCATCATCATGAAGAGCCTCGAGGTCGACCCCGCCGATCGCTATCAGAACTGCGACCACATGTTCCGCGACCTCGAGGCCTTCCTGCAGGAGGAGGGCCTGTCGTGGACCCCCCGCAAGATCAGCGCGATGATGTCGGAGCTGTTCGGCGAGGGGGCGCCGGCGAACGTCGACTACGAAGATCAGTACGACGACCTGGTCGACGACGCGCTGGATTTCGATCAGTTCGACAGCCTCGATCAATCGGCGGGCGACGACGAGGCTCCCGACTGGGCGCGCGGCCTGGAGGCGGCGGGCCCGGGCGCGCAACAGGGCAAGCGCAAGCCGGTGTTGACCATCGGCAACCTGGAGGCGCTCGTGTCCAGCGGGCGTCTGGACGAGTCGGGACCGCAGCCGACCGTGCCCGAAATCGCGCCCTCGCCGGCGGAGGGTATCCGCACCGGGGAGGGGGACCCGTCCCGGTCGGGGCACCACCGCATCGTGGGGGTCGCCCCGGTCGACGAGGAGGGGAGCGCTTCGGCCGAGGACGACGGACGCGCGGTCGGGCGCACCCGAGGCAAGAGCGGTCGGCAGCGTCGCGGCGCCCCCGGGCGCGAGCGCGGCTCGACGCCGGGCACGGGGCGATCGCGCACGGCCACCGCGGCGCGCCCGCTGGTGGCGACGGGGCCCCTGCCTGCGGTCGGTGACGCCAGCGCCAGCCGCACCTTCGGCCAGGGCGTCGTGACCCATCAAAGCAAGAAAGGGGCGGCCACCTGGGCTTGGCTCGTGGGGGTGGTCTTCTTGGGCGGGCTCGCCTACTTCGCCTACACCCTGTTCACCACGAAGTAGTCGTCGGCGGAAGGTCCATGCACAACGGGACGACCTTGGCAGCTTGGAAGAAGTTCTCCCCGTTTCAGGTGTTCGGGGATTACGCGCCGATGGACGGCTTTCGGCTGGTCGTGCAGGTGGGGATCCAGCCCGGAGCGCGGGCGCAGATGTTGGAGTCCCGCGCGGGGCAAAGCGCGACGCTCGATCCCGATCTCGCGCAGTGGTGCCTGCGCGCGGGGTTGGGGTTGGCGCGTTCGGGTCTGGTGTCGTTCATCTACGCGACGGCCGAGGACACGCTGGTGTTGGTGCGTCCCGAGGCGACCTACGGCGCGGGGAGGCCGGTCGACGTGCAGAACCAGCTCTTGACCCTGTTCACCTCGCGCATGTCGTTGCTCAGCGGTCAGGAGATCCCCGCCGAGGCCAGGCTGTACGAGTTCCCCGATCTCGCAGTCGTGCGAAGGGCCTTCACCGCGCTGGCGGAGGACTTCGAGGAGTCGACCCCGCTTCGCAGCTCGATCTGGCTGGGCGCTCAGCTCCGCGGTCGCGGTCAGCCCTTCCATCCTTCCATGATCGAGAGCCTCGAGGAGCAGACCAGCTTGTTGCAGAGCAACGGCGTGGACATGGATGCGTTGCCCGCCTGGTGGTGGCGCGGCGTGGCGGCGCGGGTGGACGCGCCCGGCGAGATCCAGATCTTCGACGAGCTGCCCGGCGGCGACGCGTTTGCCGACCTGATGCCCGAGGAGTAAGTCCCGGGGCAACGTGCGGCTGTACGTACACGTTCCGTTCTGCGCCCGCGCCTGCCCGTACTGTGACTTCGACTTCGTGGTGGGGCGTGCCCCGCCGGTGCAGGCGTACCTGGCGGCGCTCGATCGCGAGTGGGCGGCGCGTGCGTTGGAACCGGGCCTGGCCGCAAAGACGGTGTACGTCGGGGGCGGCACCCCCAGCCTGCTGGGGCCGGCGGGGCTGCAGGCCCTGGGCGCCTGGATCCGCGATCGGTTCGATGTCTCGGCCCACGAGGAGTGGACGGTGGAGGCGAACCCCGAGCACGTCGACGCCGTGTTCGCCGACGCCGTGATGTCGATGGGGGCCGACCGGATCTCGCTGGGCGTGCAGAGCTTCGAGCCCGAGGGCCTCCGGGTGCTCGGGCGCGTGCACGACCGCGCACGCGCCGAAGCGGCGCTCGACCGGATCGCCGAGCGAGGGCTGCGGCTGTCGGTCGATCTCATCGTGGGGTGGCCGGGCCAGGATCCTGCGTCGGTACGGCGCGACATCGACGTCCTGCTCGCACACGGCGTTCGGCACGTCTCGATCTATGCGCTCACCATCGAGTCCGGCACGCCCTGGCCGAAGCTGGTCGCCCGAGGCAAGCGCTCGCTGCCGCAGGCCGACGACCAGGCCGACTGCCTGATCGCGGCCGAGGAAGCCCTGGTCGCCGCCGGTCTCGAGCACTACGAGATCGCCAGCTACGGCGCGAGGGAGCGGGCGCGTCACAACCTGGCGTACTGGACCTGGCGCGACTACCTGGGTTTGGGGCCTTCGGCCGCCTCCGCGACCTACGGCGCCGACGGGTCGGTCGCACGGCGGACGGGCCCCCGCGGTTTCGGCGTGTGGGCAAAAGACCCCGGCCGCGCCGGGGCGGTGGAACACCTCGACGGTACGCAGGCCGCCGCCGAGGGGCTCTGGCTCGGCCTCCGCCGCCTCGAGGGCATGGACGTGAAGGCCTATCTGGACCGATTTCCGGCCGTGGATCGTGCCTGGCTCGACCGGCGCATCGCGACCCAGCTCGAACGCAGGAATTTGGTGTGGGACGAGCGGAAGGCGGTGCTGCGGGTCGCACGCGACCGCTGGCTGCTCCACGACGACATCTGCGCCGCGTTGGTCTGAGGGGCGAGTCTGCTAGATTCGGGGCCAGCGATGAGCGCCGACGTCGAGGCCGCGCTGACACCGCGCCAGGAGACGATCCTCGATGCGGTCTGTCGTGACTACGTCACCACCGGCCGCGAGGTCGCGTCCGCCGGGCTCATCCGTACCCACGGGTTCCCGTGGTCGTCGGCCACGATTCGGCAGGAGCTGGCGGCGCTCGAGCGCAAGGGGTACCTGCAGCGCGAGCACTGCTCGGCGGGACGCCTGCCGACGCGAGCCGCGATGGAGCACTACGTGCTGCGGCTGCCCAAGGCCAAGGAGCCTCCGCGCGAGTTGGCGCTGGCCGTGGACTGCAGCGTCCGCAGCACGGTGGCGGTCGAGCACGGCGTGAGGGCGGCGGCGTGTGTGCTCAGCGAGGTCGCCGGCTGCGTCGCGATTTCCTTCGTCGGTCTGCCGCGCGACGGTCTCATCGTCGACATCGACGTCGTCCCGCTTCTGGGCATGCGGGCCCTGGTCGTGGCGACGTTGGACAGCGGCGCCACCATGATGCAGCCCATCAGCGTGGAACGGCTGTTGTCCGGTCGATCCGAGCGCACCGTCGAGCTCTTGCGGTTGCAGGAGCGCTTGCGGTGGTTGTGTCGCGGGCGGACGCTGGCGGCCGCGCGAGCCGAGCTCGCCCGTCTGCAGCGGGAGCAGGAGGCACGCGCCGACCGGCTGTTGGCCGAGGCCATCCGGGTGGGGATGGCCCTGTGCGCGGGCGTGCTGCTCGATCCGCTGTGGCTGCAGGTCGCGGGACAGCCGTCGCTGGTGCGAGACGTGGCGCAGTTCGATCGACTCGAACGCCTGCAGGAGGTCCTCGAGCTACTCGAGGACGTCCAGCGACTGGCCGACGTCTTGTGTCAACTCTTGCCCGAGCCCGAGGCTGCCGAGCCGGTGGCATCGGTCAGGCTCGGAGCCGACGACCTGCTCGAGGGGGCGGGCGATGCCCCCGACGCGGCGCGACGGACTCGACACCACGGCGTGGTCGATGGGCTGACGGTGGTGGGCTGTCGCATTCCGGCCGGCGCCGCAGAAGGGGGCAAGACGGACCCTCGCCGCGGAGCGGTGGCAGTGCTCGGCTCGGACCGTATGGATTACGCGGCCGTGATTCCTCTGGTAGAGTACGCGGCGCGAGCACTGGCGGCGCAAAACGAGGCGTGAGCGCCCCGAGACGGGGCCCACAGGCTCGAAACCGAGGAGCCGAAAGGCAGGACATGAGCGCAGGCAAGGACCCGCAGCGGGACCGTGATACCGAAGGCGGCGAGGACGAGCTCCAGAACGAGATCGACCGCACCATGGCGGAAGCAGAGGCCGCCGTGTCGGCGCTCGGAGGGGAGGAGCCCGCCGACGACGGGGGCGCGGACGAAGAGGAAACCGCCGTGTCGGCCCGCGTCGAAGAGCTGGAAGCCGAGGTCGTGGCCCTCCGGGACAAGTGGCTGCGCGCGGTCGCCGATCACGAGAACTACAAGAAGCGCGTGCGTCGCGAGATCGACGAGGCCTTGTTGCGCCACACGCAAGCGCTGCTCCCGTCCTTCTTGTCGGTGATGGACAACCTCGAGCGCGCGCTGGAGATCGCCGAACCCATCGCGCGCGAAGGAGCCGACGCGGTCGCCATCGAGCAGCTCGTTCAGGGGATTCGGATGGTCCGGGACGAGTTCATGTCGGCACTGGCCAAGCACGGCATCGAGCCGGTCGAGTCGGTGGGGAGGCCCTTCGATCCGGCCGTCCACGACGCGCTGCAGCAGATCGATTCCCCCGACCACGCGCCCGGCATGGTGGTCACCGAGTTCGAGAAGGGGTACCGGATGGGCGAACGCTTGCTCCGCCCCGCCCGCGTCATCGTGGCGGGAGCGGGCTCCACGGGCGCTCCCCCCGACGACGGAGGGACCACGGAGAACTGATCCATGGCGTCGGGGCGGATCATCGGCATCGACCTCGGCACGACGAACTCGTGCGTCGCCGTCATGAGCGGCGACGAGGTCCAAGTCATCGCCAACGCCGAGGGGAGCCGCACGACGCCGAGCGTGGTCGCGTTCACCGAGGACGGTGAGCTGCTCGTGGGCCAAATCGCCAAGCGACAGGCGATCACCAACCCCACCAACACCATCTTCGCGGCCAAGCGCCTGATCGGGCGCAAGCTCGACGATCCTCGCATCACCGAGCTGCGTAAGCTCTTGCCGTACGAGGTCGTCGGGGCCGAGAACGGCGACGCGTGGGTGCGCGTCTGGGACCGCAACCACTCGCCGGCCGAGCTCGGCGCGGCCGTGCTGCGCAAGATGAAGGAATCGGCCGAGGCCTACCTGGGCGAGGAGGTGACGCGGGCGATCATCACCGTTCCCGCCTACTTCAACGACGCCCAGCGGCAAGCCACCAAGGATGCGGGGCGTCTGGCGGGGCTCACGGTCGAGCGCATCATCAACGAGCCGACGGCGGCGACGTTGTCGTACGGCCTGCACAAGCGCGGAGACACCCGAACCGTCGCGGTGTACGACCTCGGCGGAGGCACGTTCGACATCTCCATCCTCGAGCTCCGCGATGGTGTGTTCGAGGTGCTCGCCACGGCCGGCGACACCTTCTTGGGCGGCGAAGACTTCGACAACACCATCGTCAACTGGTGCGCCGAGCAGTTCCTGGCCGAAAACGGCATGGATCTGCGGTCCGAGAAGCTCGCGACGCAGCGGCTCAAGGAGGCCGCGGAGAAGGCCAAGCAAGAGCTGAGCTGGTCGTTGGAGACGGAGATCAACCTGCCGTTCATCGCCGCCAAGAGCGGGCAACCGCTGCACTTCACGGCGACGCTCAGCCGGCGAAAGCTCGAGGAGCTCACCAAGCGACTGATCGATCGGACCCTCGACCCGTGCCGGCAGGTGCTCGAGGACGCCGAGCTCGAGGTCTCGGACATCGACGAGGTGCTGCTGGTCGGGGGACAAACCCGCATGCCGCTGGTGCAGACACGCGTGGCGGAGTTCTTCCGGCGCGAGCCCAGCAAGAGCGTCAACCCGGACGAGGTCGTCGCGGCCGGAGCGGCCATCCAGGGGGCCGTGTTGGAGGGCAACGTACACAACGTGCTC
>CAZYSW010000137.1:0-1473 GCA_964650105.1 uncultured Nannocystaceae bacterium | reverse complement strand
GACGTGACGCCCCTGCACATCGGGGTGGAGACTCAAGGCGGCGTCTTCTCCACCCTCATTCCCAAGAACACGACGATTCCGACCCGCAAGTCCGAGGTGTTCAGCACGACGGTCGACAACCAGCCGGTGGTCAACGTGCACGTGCTGCAGGGGTTGCGCGAAATGGCCGAGGACAACCAGAGCCTCGCGCGCTTCCAGCTCACCGACATTCCCCCGGCCCCGCGCGGTGTCCCGCAGATTCAGGTCACCTTCGACATCGACGCCGACGGCATCTTGAGCGTGTCGGCCCGCGACCTGGGGACCGGGCGCGAGGCCAGCGTGAAGGTGACTCCGTCGAGCGGTCTCACCGAGGAGCAGCTCGAGCGCCTGGCCCGAGAGGCCGAGGCCAAGCGAGCGGAGGACGTCACCAAGCGCGACATCGCCGACCTTCGCAACCGGGCCGAGACCCTCATCTACACCTGCAAGCGATCGATCGAGGCCTTCGGAGACGCGCTGTCGGAGGTCGATCGGAAAGACATCGAGGCCGATGCGCAGCGCCTCGAGGCACTCCTGGCCGGAGACGCGAGCGTCGATGCGCTGCGGGAGGCCCTGGCCGCGCTCGAGGGCTCGTCCCACCAGATCTACGAAGCGATGCTGGCGGAGTCGGGGCAGGGGGGCGAGTGAGGTCTCCGATGCGGCGTGTCCTCGATGCCCGCGGATGACCACCCATGGTGGACGACTACTATGCCGTGCTCGGAGTCGATCGGCGAGCCAGCGCCGAAGAGATCAAGCGAGCGTACCGGCGACTGACGCTCGAGTACCACCCCGACCGACACCCGCACGATCCCGAGATCCACGAGCGCTACCGTGCGATCAATCAGGCCTACGACGTGCTGAGCGACGCGGCGTCCCGCAACCGTTACGACGCCAGCCTGCGTCTTTCGGAGACGCTCGACGTGGCCAAGGGGTTCGACGGGCAGACCGCGAAGGACCTGCTCGGCAACGTGTTCGGCGACGTGTTCGGCACCCGCAGGCGCGAGCGCAGGCGCGGACGCGACCTTCGCTACACCCTGTCGGTCTCGTTCGAGGAGGCGGTGCTGGGGTCGGTGCACGAGATCGCGTTCGAGGCGGCGGGCCCCTGTCCCGGCTGCGAAGGGACCGGCACCCGTCCCGGGGGGCGTCCGCCCGAGCGGTGCCCCGTGTGTGCGGGGCGCGGCGAGGTGAAAGGGGAGGGCATCTTCGCCCGTCGCACGGTGTGTGGTCGTTGCGACGGCACGGGGATGCTTCAGGTCGATCCCTGCGAGACCTGTCGGGGCCGGGGAACCAGGCGGCAGATGCGGCGATTCGAGGTGCGCGTGCCGCCCGGCACGGAGCCCGGGGCGGAGAAGGTCCTCCCCGGGATGGGCGAGCCCGGCCGCTTCGGGGCCGAGCCGGGCGACCTGCGCGTGACCGTCAACGTGCGGCCCCACCCGTGGCTGGAGCGACACGGGGACG
>CAZYSW010000136.1:4200-12623 GCA_964650105.1 uncultured Nannocystaceae bacterium | reverse complement strand
CCGGGGCCGGCCGGCTTCGGCAGGTAGCGGCGCAGCGCCCGCCACGGCCGGCCGTCGATCGCCGCGAGCGCGAGGCCGATCAGCGCCATGCCGGCGACGTGCTTCGGCATCGCCACCTCGCCGAGGAACAGGATGCCCGCCGTCACCCACAACGCGATCCCGATGAGCCGGACCTCCGACTCCATTCGGATCACGAGGTTCTCCACCGGGGGGACGAGCACGATACCCAGCGGGAGCGATGCGACCAGCATCATCAGGAGCTGGCGGCGGTGCTCGGATGCCACCGTCGGACGGGCCAGCACGCGCAAGAGCGCGCGGACATCCTCGCGGTACACCCAGACCACGGCGGCCAGGGTGCCGGCGTGAACGATGATGTTGAATCGATGACCGGCCGTGGTCGGATCGATCCCCAGCCAGGACTGACCGAGCGCCAGATGACCCGAGGAGCTGACCGGGAGGAATTCCGTGGCGCCCTGCAAGGCGCCCAGGAGCGCCGCGAAGAGCGGAGTCAGCGGCGTCGCGCCGCCGCCCCCGTCGGCATGCGCCAGCGAAGCGAGCAATGCCGTACACACCACGGTGGCGATCCCCACCGGGCGCGCGCGCACGCGCGACGGGTTTTCCGAGCCGCGGGGCCGCGGTAGGGTGGGGAGCATGGGCTATGCGCTCGCGTTCGTGGGCTTGATCGCCACGGTGCAGGGCGTCGCGTGGATCGGGTTACCTCGCGTGGGCACGCGGCGGCGGGGGCAGGGCATGGTGCTCGCTCCGCTGGGGCTGCTCTTGTTCATCGGTGGCCTCTTGCATGCGCTCGTACCCCAGTTTTGGCAATTTTGAGGACGCCGCGCTCACGCGGAGCGATCGTGCCGCGCGGCCGGGGATTTCGGAGGGAGGTCGGGTGCGGATGCGTCCTGTCGTGGCTCTGCGTCCGCCTCGAGCGGTGGCTCGGTCCGAGCGTCCGCCTCGAGCGGCACGTCGGCCGGGTGCTCGATCCGGGGCTGCTCGTCCACCCGCCCCTGCTCCCACAAGAAGCTCTCGATCGCGGTCATCAGGCCGTGCGTGCTTCGCTTGTCCAGCGCGCTGATGAAGAACGTTCGCGACGGGTGGACGTGGGGGCGGGCGTGTCGCTGCTCGAGGGCCGCGCGCGCCTCCGGGTCGAGGCGATCGCACTTGTTGAAGACCAGGAATCGGGGAATCCCGCCCGCGCCCAGATCGCTGACGATGGACTCCACAGTCTCGATCTGCTGGTCCTGATCGGGATCGGTGGCATCGACGACGTGCAGCAGCAGGTCGGCCTCGGCGACCTCCTCCAAGGTGGCGGAGAACGCCTGCACGAGGGCGGGGGGCAGGTGCCGGATGAAACCCACCGTGTCGAGGAGCACGATCTCCCGTTCGTGGGGGAAGCGGATGCGCCGGACCGTGGGATCGAGGGTGGCGAACAGCTTGTTCTCGGCGTCGACCGTGCTGCCCGTCACCGTGTTGAGCAGCGTGCTCTTCCCGGCGTTCGTGTAGCCCACGATGGCCACGACCGGGACGCGCTGGCGCCTGCGCTTGGCTCGCTTCTGCTCGCGCCGTGTCCTGAGCCGCGCGAGGCGGCGCTCGAGATCCGCGATCCGATCCTTGGCGCGGCGGCGGTCGATCTCCAGCTTGGTCTCGCCGGGCCCCTGGCCCCCGATCCCGCCGGCCAGCCGCGACATCATGGTGCCCTTGCCGATCATCTTCGGCAGGTTGTAGCGAAGCTGAGCGAGCTCGACCTGGAGCTTGCCGTCCGCACTGCTGGCGTGCTTCGCGAAAATGTCGAGGATGAGCATCGTCCGATCGATCACCTTGAGATCGGTTTGCTCGGCGATGGTGCGCGCCTGCGAGGCGCTGAGTTCGGGATCGCAGATCAACATCTCGACGTCTTGCTCGAGCGCGCGGATCAGGATCTCGCGCAGCTTGCCCGAGCCGAAGAAGGTCCGCGGGTCGGGATGGGGGCGCCGCTGCTCGACGAGCTCGACCAGGGCCACGCCCGCGGTGCGGCACAGCTCCCGCAGCTCGGCCTTGCGCGCCGGGACGTCCGGCCCGCCGTCGTGCACCATCAAGGCCATGGCCCGGACGCCCTCGAGCTGGGCCCGCGCCCGGGCGGTGGCCGCCACCAACTCGGCCTCGCGCTCGCGCAGGAACGCGTCGAGCGGGACCGGGAGATCGGCGACCTCGGCCTCGTCGACCGCCTCGCTCGGTTCCCGAACCAAGAGCGCCAGGGGGACGCGGGGCCACGTGACCGTCCGGAAGGCTTCGGTCTGGCCCGGCCCAGGAGGCGCGAGCGCGGCCATGTCGACGCTCAGCCCCGAGGGGCCGCGGTGCACGGCGGCGATCATGTCCAGCCGGAGCTTGGTGAGATCCGCCAGCTCCTCGCGATCGAGGGGCTCGGGGACCAGGTGCGTCACGACCAGCCGAACGCCACGCAAGCGGCCGTCCGCACCGCGCACGCGGGTGAACTCGGGCAGTTGCAGGCTGTGCGCATCGCCGAGGATCACCCGCGAGACGCGACCGCGCCGGTCGATGAACAGACCGATGCGGCGATTGAGCTCGTGCGCCAGATCGAGGGTGTCGCGCGCCAGGGCGGTGCTCACCACCACGTCGGCGGGCACGGTTCGCTCCGCGAGTCGCTGGAGCTGCCGGACGTGGCTGGCCTTGAGGCTCGATGTGTCGCCGAAGATGGGCGTCACGTGACTGGCTGCTGCCCGTCGAGGACCTTGAGAGCGACCGCCAGCGCTTGCTGAGCGCGGCGCTCGACGTCACGACGAGAGTCGAGCTCCATTTGCGAGGACTGGAGCCGGCTTTGGGTCTCGGCGAGCTGGTGCTTGGTCTGTTCGAGCTCGGCGGCGATGCGCTCGAGCTCGGCTTGAACGCCTTCGAGGCGCTGCTCGACGTCGCTGATCCGCACGGCGGCCTGTGCTCGCTCGTCTTCAAGGGCCTTGTGCAGGCGCTCGCGCTCTTGCTGGGCGGACTCCTCGGCCTCGGTGAGCTGGACCCGCAGCTTCTCCACCTCGGCGCGGGCGCGTGCCTGCACCTGCTCGGCCTCGCCCTTGACCCGCTCGAGCTCCGCCTGGTGCTGGGTCTCCTCGAACTCCAGCTCCTTTTGGTGCTCCTCGCTTTGGGCCTGCAGCGCCGCGGCCTTGTCGGCGGCGGCCCGCTCGTTCGCCTCGGCGACCTTGCGGTCGGCCTCGGCGCGCGCGTGGCTGAGCTCCTCCTCCAGCCGCGTGACCGTTTCGCTCAATTCGCCCACGCGCTGGCGAGAGCCGTCGAGCTCCACCCGGAGCTCGTCGACTTGCTGGCGTGACACCTCCAGCTCTCCGCGGAGCCCCTCCGCGTCGGCTCGGGCCGCCTGGAGGTCCTCCTCCTGCGCCCGCAGGTGTCGCTCGACCTCCGCGATCCGCTCGGTGGCCTCCTGCTGGGACTGCTCGAGCCGGGTCTGATGCTCGCGCACCTGCTCCTCGAGGTCCTTGATCTTCTTTTGCGCGTGCTCGAGCCGGTTCTTGAGCCCCTCCTCGCGCTTGAGCACGGTGTTCTTGTCGCGCACCGCCGCCTCGGCCATCTCCTTGGCGGTGATGACCTTCTCTTCGGCGGCGAGGAGCTTCTCCTCCATCTCCCCGATCTGGAGCTGGAGCTCGCGGTTCTTCTGCTTGACGTCGAGGATCGCGCGCTGTTGACTCTCGAGCTCGTCCTTGATCGCGAGCAGCTCTCGGTTCTTGGCGTTGAGCTGGCTCTTGAGCTGGATGACCTCCCGCTGGGCCTTGAACTCCACCGTGCCGCCCGCGACGGTCGGGACCTCGTCTTGCAGCGCGTCGCCGATCGTCTCGCGGGGCTCGGCCGCCGAAGGCGACGGCTCGTCGGTCGGTGTGGCGCTCGGACCCTCGGCCGGCGTCTCGTCGCTGCCCGTCGCAGCTTCGAGCTCGAGCTCGAGCCGATCGTCGCCACCGTCGGCCGAAGCGTCCTCGACCGGCGCGTCCGGTTCTTCCTCGTCGGGCAAGGCCTCCACGACGGCAGCCTCGATCGACGACGCAGGCTCGGGCTCGGGCTCGGGCTCGGGCTCGTCGACCAGGGCATCGAAGGCCGCCTCCGTCTCGTCCTCCAGCGAAGGTGCGCGGGCGGGCTCGGCGGTGGCGGACAACCCGGTGTCGTCGTCGGCGATCCGAGCGAACTCCTCCTCGAACTCGGGCATGTCCAGCGACGCGTGCCCCGACACCTCGGGCTCGTCGGCGCCCTGGAGCTCGATGTCCGGATCCTCTTCGAGGTCTTCGATCTCGACCTCCATGGGGGTCGACTGGCTGTCCTGCGCGCTTCCGACCGGCTCCTCGGGGACGGGGATGAGCGCCCGCACGGCCTCGAGCAACGCGTCACTGGCGAAGGGGAGCTTCAGGTAGTCGTCGGCGTGGGTCTTGAGGTTGCGGTGCTGGTCGAAGACGTCGTCGGAAACGCCCGACGCGTACATCACCAGCGGCACGTAGCGCGTCTCGGCGTTGCGTCGCAGCTTGTTGCAGACCGAAAACCCGGACACGTTCGGGAGCTCGACCCGCAAGAAGATGATGTCCGGAGTCGCGGTGCGCGCCAGGTTCATGGCCTCGCCCGCGTCCTGGGTGGTCGTGAAGTCGAACCCGTAGGGACGCAGGACGGCCTGAATGCTGCTCGCGGCATCCGGATCGCCGTCGATGATCAGCGCTGAGAACACGGGGCGAGATTATCGCGCGCCCTGGTGTGAAACCAGTCCCGTCGTCCGGATGCGGCCCCTCCCGACGGGTTCGGTAGGTGGGCCCGGGACCGGGGCCCGGGCGGACAGGCCGGCGAGGCAGGCGGCCGCCGCGTATCCTACCTGGGGCCGGGCATGTGTCGGGCAGGGAGGTTTCGATCGGCGAAGTCGAGCAGCAGCGAGAAATCGGGCGACTGCTCGGGCGCCTGCGGGTTCGGGTGCCGGGCCTCGGGATCCTCGAGCAGCAGCGTGTGGCTGACACCGCTGTGCTCGAAATGGACGACGGGCGCTCCTCCTTCGGCCCAATCGAGCAGGTACTGCCGGCCGCGGAAGGTGACCGGCGTGCCCTGGGCGCTTTTTCGGCCCGCGCGGAGCTGTCGGTCCACGACGTGCTGACCGGTGGCCCGTCCACGCCGGAAGACGCGGTAGCGCAGCCTCGCTGCGGGACCTCCGTCGCCCTCGTCCACCCGCGCGCCCACGAGCTGCACCTCCTGGGAGGGCTCGGGCTGCGCCACCTGAATCGGGAACCCCACCTCCGGCTCGAGCCGCTCGATCGCGGTGAAGACGTCCTCGTCGGGCGAGGGCGCGTGGGTCGCGATCGCCGCCGCGAACGTGGTCGGCTCGAGCGGCTCGGTCGACAGCGCCCCCTGGCGTGCGACCACGAACAGCACCGCCCCGACCGCACCCGCGGGCACCATGACGAGCCCGCCCCGCAGCAGCGAACGCCAACGCGTCCACCGTTTCGGGCGTGACGCGGGGGTGCTTTCCGCTCGTGCGCGTGCGTGCTCGCGGTCGACGTCGTCGAGGGCGTTCAGGATCCGGGCGCGGAGCGCCTGCGGTGCCGGTTCCGCTCCGGCGGCCCTCAACGTGGCCTGCACCCACAGCTGCTCGCCGACGGCGGCGCGACAGGGCGAGCAGCTCGCGAGGTGCTCGGCCACGCGCTCCCGCTCCTCGTCGCGGAGCTCCCCGTCGACGTAGGGCTGGAGCAGGGCTGCGGTCTCGGAACACTCCGAGCGAATGTCTTCAAGGCTCATGCGATGCCTCGTTTGTTACGATAGGTTCGGATATCGACGGTCTTGCCGTCGGGAGATTCTTCTTCGGCCTGTTCGGGCGCGACCAGGCCCAGCTCGGCGGCGTGGTCACGCAAGAGGGTGTGGAGCAGGCGTCGACCTCGGTAGATTCGGCTCATCACGGTGCCGATGGGGCACTGCATCACCTCGGCGATCTCCTTGTACGCGAGCCCCTCGAGGTCCGCGAGGATGACCGCCATGCGGTAGTCCTCCGGAATGGTCTCGAGCGCAGCCATGATCCGCTCTCGCGTGATCCGCTGGGCGATCGCCATCTCGGGTCCGGGGACCTTGCTCGTGGGGTGACCGACCGCGACCTCGGGGCCCAGCGCCGAGAGCTGCGATTCGAGGTCCGAGTTCGCGCTGCGCCGACGGTTGGCCTTGTGGTAGCGGTTGATGAACGTGTTGCGCAGGATGGTGAACAACCAGGCCTTGATGCTGGTGCCGGTCTTGAAGGTGTGCCAAAAGCGGTACGCCCGAACATAGGCGTCCTGGACCAGATCTTCGGCTTCGACCGGGTTCCGCGTCAGCCGGAGCGCCGCTCCGTACAACGCGTCGAGTTGGGGCAGAGCGACGTCCTCGAACTCCTTCCTCGCAAGTGCGTCCATCAGTGATGTCCGAGAACCCGGGTTCACGTCCGGTTATTTCTTCGTAAAGCTACCGCAGGCGTCGACGGGCTGCTGCGCGCCTCGCACGGCAGACCGGCAAGGCGCGCATCGTTGGCGCGGTTGGCGCAATTTCGGCTCGAATCGGCCGCACGGCGTCGGGGCTTGACTTCCGACCGGGCGGACGCCGGCCGCCGAGGGCCCGGCTTCGCCTCGTCCCCGGGGTCGACGTCGGGGACGCGCCGGCGACGACCCCGAGTCCGGGCCGAGACGCCGACTCGCTCGAAGGGCGAGGAGCCGTCGTCGGGCCCCGGGTTCCGGTGGTCGCTTCCGTTCGCGGGTATGCTGCGCGGCGCGATGAGCCGAGACGACTACCAAAGCCCGCTGTCGAGCCGCTACGCGACGCGCGAGATGGTGGCGAACTTCTCCGACCACCGTCGGATCGTCCTGTGGCGGCGATTGTGGATCGCCCTGGCCACCGCCCAGCGGGACCTCGGCTTGCCCATCACCGACCAACAGATCGCGGCCATGCAGGCGCACGTCGACGAGATCGATTTCGAGCGGGTCGCCGAGTACGAGGCCCGTCTGCGCCACGACGTGATGGCCCACGTCAAGCATTTCGGCGATCTGGTGGGGCCGGAGGCCGAGAAGATCATCCATCTCGGCGCCACGAGCTGCTTCGTCGCCGACAACGCCGAGCTCGTGATGATGCGCGACGCCATCGATCTGCTGATGGATCGGCTGGTCGCGATCCTGGAGCGGCTCCGGGCCTTCGCCGTGCAGCATCGCGACCTGCCCACGCTGGCGTACACCCATTTCCAGCCGGCACAGCTCACGACCGTCGGCAAGCGCGCGTGCCTGTGGGCCCAGGATCTCGCCTTCGACCTGGAGACGCTCGCGACCTTGCGCGATCGCATTCCGCTGCGCGGCGCCAAGGGCACCACGGGAACGCAAGCGTCGTTCCTCGCCCTGTTCGAGGGGGACCACGACAAGGTGCGTGCCCTGGATCAGGCCATCGCCCGCGCGATGGGGTTCGAACGCACGGTGCCCGTGAGCGGACAGACCTACACCCGGAAGATCGACACCTGGATCGTCGACGCGCTCGCCGACGTGTGCGCTTCGGCGGCGAAGATCGCCACCGATCTCCGGCTGCTCGCACACAAGCGGGAGATCGAGGAGCCGTTCGGCAAGGAGCAGGTCGGGTCGAGCGCGATGGCCTACAAGCGCAACCCGATGCGGAGCGAGCGGATCTGTGCGTTGGCGCGGTTCGTCCACAGTCTGGCGAGCAGCCCGCTGCACACGCATGCCACCCAGTGGTTCGAGCGGACGCTCGACGACAGCGCCAACCGTCGGCTGGTGCTCACCGAGAGCTTTCTGGCCACCGACGCGGTGCTCAACCTCCTCGCGGACGTCACGGCGGGGCTGGTGGTCAATCCGGCCGTGATCGCGGCCAACCTGCGCGACGAGCTTCCCTTCATGGTCACCGAGAACGTGATCATGGCCGGCGTTCGGGCGGGCCAAAGCCGTCAGGAGCTCCACGAACGGATCCGGCAGCACAGCCACGCGGCAGCCAGGCGCATGAAGGACGAGGGGGCGGGCAACGACCTGCTCGATCGCATGCGCGCCGACCCGCTGCTGGGACCCTACGTGACGGACGCGGTCCTGGATCCGGCCGCGTACCTCGGACGAGCACCCGAGCAGGTCGACGAGTTCAACGCGTCCTTCCTCGACCCCTTGCTCGAGCGCCACGCCGATCGACGCGGTCGCTTCACCCCCCGCGTGAAGGTCTGACCCCGTCCGAGCCTTCGGCCGGGGGGACGAGGACGTCCACCGCGGCCCGTCAGGGCAGCTCGTCGTCGGCGGGGCGCGGCGACGGTGTGTCCTCGGTGGGACAGGGGCCCGCGACGCGCAGAGATTGGACGTGACGCACCAGGGCCTCGAGCACCTCGGGCTCGTGGCGCAACTCGTGATGTGGCTTCATCTCGGCGCTGCCGCGGTACTCCGCACCGCCGCTCACGATGACGC